>JAHFEP010000037.1 GCA_023248415.1 Nitrospirota bacterium | reverse complement strand
CGGAAATGTAAGGGAGCTTGAAAATGCAATAGAGAGAGGGGTTGCCTTGTGTCGTGACGGCGAGATACAGCCATGGGACCTTCCAGAGGATATATGCAGTTGCTGCGATGCAGGTTTTAAGGTTGCAAACAGGCTCCACTATTCAGAGCCCCTTTCAAGCGCGCTCTCTGTATTTGAAAAACAGTATGTTTCAAGGGTCATTGAAGAGGCAGGAGGAAACAAGACCCTTGCAGCAAAGATGCTCGGCATATCAAGAAAGACATTATGGGAAAAGTGCAAGGCCTATGGCCTCGTAAAAGGCAAAGACCTGCATGACCATAATTAGTTACCCTGTCTTAACAAATCATCATATCAGTTACATTCCTGTATCAATTACATATCCATTTGAAATTTCAGGATAATTTATAAAATATCTTTTTTTCTGTTACATCTGCGTTACAGCAATATTCAACAAGGTTTAAACAGTCATACACAAGAAAAGACATGTAATTTCAAGATGTTAGCTCAATTTATTTTGAAGTGGCACTTACATTGCAATACAAATAAGCAGTATAACCAGCATGGAAATACATTCCTGGCCTTTAATCTTGAAATTAGGGGGGAGATATAATGGCAAATCTAAAAACTTTCCTAAAATCCGGTCATCCTTGGACACTCTTCTGTGCCTTTTTGTATTTTGATTTTTGCTTTGCAATATGGGTGCTAAATGGCGCAATGGCGCCATTTATAAGCGCAGAGTTTGGTCTGACCCCGACCCAGAAGGGTTTTATGCTATCCGTGCCGATAATCGCAGGGGCGCTGATGCGTTTTCCACTCGGTGTATTTGCCCAGTATATAGGCAGAAAGAATGCCGCACTCTTTGAGATGGGAACTATTATGGTTTCCTTAGCCTACGGTTATTTCTTTGTTGATACCTATACTGAGGTGCTTATTATGGGCATCATGCTTGGAATTGCCGGCGCAAGCTTTGGCGTAGCCCTTTCACTTGGCGGCGGATGGTTTCCGCCTCAGCATAAAGGGTTGGCTATAGGTATTGCCGGCGCAGGCAATAGCGGCGCTATAATTGCTGTTCTCTTTGCGCCTCCCCTTGCTGTAGCACATGGCTGGCAGTCTGTTTATGGATACGCCATACTCCTTATGGTTATTCCTTTCATCCTCATGGCAATCTTTGCAAAGGAGCCTCCTGACCGTGAGAAGAAGACACTCAGCAGTTATCTGAAGGTTCTCGTTGAGAAGGATGCCTGGGTATTCAACATATCGTATATCCTCACCTTTGGAGGCTATATCGGGTTAACAATGTTCCTGCCCACCTTCTTCCACGACCAATATGGAATATCCAAGGCCCAGATGGGGCAGTATTCGGCAATAATAATAATCATGGCAAGTATCTCCAGAGTCATTGGCGGCTGGATAGCAGACAGGTTTGGAGGTTTAAATGTCATGATTGCAATATGCGTTTCAGTTGGTATTGTATCTATGTTTGTGAGCATCCTGCCACCGGTTATGATAGCTACATTATTCATGATAGTTTTATTCCTGGCTCTCGGCGCAGGCAATGGTTCAACCTTCCAATTGGTGCCGCTCCGCTTTGCAGGCGGCACAGCGATTGCGATGAGCCTGATTGGTGAAATAGGCGCCCTCGGCGGCGGTCTGATACCGAATATGATGGGCATATCTAAACAGTACTTTGGCAGTTTTAGTTACGGTTTTATGGCATGGGCAGCCCTTTCTATTGCGATTTTTCTTATGTACCTAAAGGTTAAACACCGTTGGACTACGAGCTGGGTTGGCAGGGGTGGCAAAGCCCGTGTGACTACCATCAATTACACAATAACGACTGCCGATGATTATGAGAGGCTGCAGAAAGATGGAAAATATTACGGCAGGTAATACATAAAGAGATTTGAATAGCAGGAGAGATTTTATGGAGTATAAGAATATTATTTGTCCTATAGTAGATGGTTCGGAGCTGGGAGATAAGGGAGAGGCAGTGGCTGCATATCTAAGCAAGATTTCCGGTGCAAAGTTGATTTTATTGAATGTGGTGGAAAAGTGGTATCGTTCAGCAGAGGTGGTTACTGAATCTTCGGAATGGCAGGATATCCATAAGCAGTGGTTGAATGAAGGCAGGGAATTATTAAAGAAGGAAGAGGCCAAGCTAAAGGGAAGGGGTATAACTAATATAGAGTCTGTATTAAGCGATGGTGATGCAGCCCATGAGATAGTTGCCCTTGCAGTGGAGCGTAGCGCCGACCTTATAGTAATGGCAACACATCGTTATTCGCCTGCAGGGAAGCTATTTCATGGCAGTGTAACAGACAAGGTAACGAGGCATGCGCCATGCCCTGTTTTATGGGTTTTTAGATAGTTGAGGTGGCATACCACCAGGGGTCAGAGTAGACAGGGGCTGTAAGGTGCTTATATAAACGCACTAATAAGATTGCTTAATTAAGTAACAGTTGTAAAAATAAAATAAGGAGGTGTAAAAAAATATGATTCTGAGGGATGGGAGAAATGGATTGCTTAAAGAAGCTTCAAAGCTCATATTGGCATTAGTCTTGATTCTTGTGCCAATGATTGCTGCGGCTCAGACAGCAGAGACACAGCAGGCACAGCCTGCCCAGGAGTCTCCTGCAGCGCCTGCTGAGCAGGGCGATTACAAGACTGGGAGGGCATTATTTACAGGAGAGAAGCCATTTACAAATGGAGGACCTCCATGCATATCATGCCATAGCGCAGGGATAGGCGCCTTAGACGGAGGTGTTCTTGGCCCAAATCTGACACAGATATATGCCGGGCCAAAGAGGGCGCTTCTTATGATTGGCTGGGTGAATAGCCCCGGGCTTCCTGTAATGGGGCCGATCTTTTCAGCAAAGAATATAACAGAGGCAGAGATGGAGCACCTAAGGACATTCTTTAGTGAAACTGCAAAGCAGCCTGCTATGGCTTCAAAGACAGGTTCTTTTCTTGGCGCAGGCGCAGCAGGTTTTGTCGGAATAATGATATTCTTCAGCATTGTGTGGAGCGGCAGATACAGAAAGAGGAACAAAGGCACTGCCCACGATGCATTGTGGAGAAATTATGGCGGAAAGGGAGGGCAATAAATGGCAACACTGATACAAGATATAGTTAATCCAACTAAAAGGGGATGGGAAGAGTTTTATAGAAACCGCTGGCAGTATGATAAGACTGTCAGAAGCACCCATGGCAACAACTGCACAGGCGGCTGTTCATGGATGGTATATGTAAAGGACGGAATCATTACATGGGAGCTGCAGGCTGTTGATTATCCGTTATTGGAGGCAACTATCCCGCCTTACGAACCGAGAGGGTGTCAGAGGGGGATATCAGCCTCATGGTATGTTTATAGCCCTGTAAGGATTAAATATCCGTATGTAAGAGGCACTTTAATTGAGGCATGGAGAGAGGCAAAGTCAAAGCACTCTGATCCGGTTGATGCATGGGCAAGCATAGTTGAGAATCCTGAGTTGAGCAAGAAGATTAAATGGTCAAGGGGAAAGGGCGGCTTCAGAAGATTTGACTGGGACACTGCTGGCGAGATAATAACCGCTGCGCAGATGTACACCATCAAAAAGTACGGTCCGGACAGGAATATCAGTTTTTCGCCGATTCCGGCTATGTCGCAGATAAGCTATGCTGCAGGCGCTAGATACCATCAGTTAATCGGCGGCGTGAGCATGAGTTTTTATGATTACTACACAGATCTGCCGAATGCGCACCCTCAAGTATGGGGCGAACAGACAGATGTGGCAGAGAGCGCTGACTGGTACCATACAGCATATTGTGTCATAACAGGAGCAACCCCAAACAGGACAAGGACTGCGGACTGCCACTTTATAGCAGAGCTTCGCACAGGCGGGGCAAAGTGCGTGGTAATGACCCCGGATTATTCGGAGAGCGCAAAATATGCCGACCTGTGGGTTCCTGTAAAGCCCGGCTCCGATACCGCCATCTGGATGGGGATAAACCATGTAATACTTAAGGAGTTCTATGCAGACAGGCAGGTGCCATACTTTATAGACTATGTAAAGAGCTATACAGATCTGCCTCACCTTATAAAGCTCAGGAAGACCAAGAACGGATATGAGATGGGCAGGCTGCTGAGGGCAATGGATTTAAAAGATTATTCAGATACAGACAACCCTGAGTGGAAGTTTGCAATGTGGGACAGCAAGGCAAACAAGCCGCGTATAGTCCACGGTGGCATGGGCTTTAGATATCCTAAGAATAAGGAGAGCGAGGGCAAGTGGAATACACTGCTGAAAGATGAAAAGACAGGCGAGCAGATAGACGCTGCCCTTACACTTTTAGGCGGCAAGAAAAATGAGGTTTTGGAGTGCATCTTCTATGAGCTTGATACAGGCGAGGTTTACAAAAGGGAGGTGCCTGTAAGGTATATTGATACAGTTACAGAAGGTAAGATAGCTGTAACTACAGTGTTTGACATGCAGATGTCCCATTTCGGGGTGGCGCGTCCCGGCCTTTCCGGTGATTTCTGCAAAAATTTTGACGATGACAAGGGCTTTTCTCCGGCATGGCAGGAGAAGTATACAGGCATTGGCCGCGCAACAATAATACAGATAGCAAGGGAGTTTGCCTCTACTGCAGAGGTTACAAAGGGCAGGTGTATGGTAATAAGCGGCTCAAGCAGCAATCACTATTACCACTCTGACCTTATTTACAGGTCATTTATAGGGGCATTGATGCTTACCGGATGCGTTGGCAGAAATGGCGGGGGACAGAACCACTATGTTGGACAGGAGAGACTGGCGCCATTTGATTCATGGGGTCAGATTGCTCTCGGCGCTGACTGGTCAAGGCCGCCAAGGCTGCAGAATACACCGAGCTACTGGTATATACATACCCAGATGTTTAAGTATGATGATAAAATAACAGAGTATCATGTAGTGCCTGATAAAGATGCCATTACATATCAGCATTGCGCTGATTGGCAGGTCAGGGCTGTAAGGTTGGGAGGACTTCCCTGGTACCCGCAGCTTAATAAGAGCCCCCTCGTTGTAGCAGAGGAGGCCCAGAAATCCGGGGCTAAGACCGATGCAGACATAGTGAACTATACAGTAAAGCAGATTAAAAACGGCGGCCTCCAGTTTGCTGTTGAGGACCCTGATGCGCCTGAGAACTGGCCGAGGGTGTGGATGATATGGCGCGGCAATGCGCTCGGCTCTTCTGCAAGGGGACAGGAGTACTTTTTAAAATTCCTCCTCGGCACTCACCATAATATGGACTGCGAAGAGGTTGCAAAGCCGCACATTAAGGATATGAAGTACAGAGAGTCTCCATTGGGTAAGCTTGACCTTATTGTTGACCTGAATATGCGTATGAATACAACACCGATGTACAGCGATATAGTCCTTCCTGCTGCCCACTGGTATGAGAAGGAGGACATCAACACCACTGACATGCATTCGTATATTCACCCAATGGGCGCTGCTGTTCCGCCAAACTGGGAGTCAAAGAGCGACTGGGACGCTTACAAGTTCCTTGCTAAGAAGTTTTCAGAGCTTGCAGCAAAGCATTTCCCCAAGCCTGTGAAGGATGTGGTTATGTCTCCGCTTATGCATGATACGCCAGGTGAGATTACTCAGCCCGCAATACCTGATGTTAAGGACTGGAAAAAAGGAGAATGCGAGGCTATCCCTGGAGTGACCATGCCGAATATAACCGTTGTAACGAGGGACTATGCCAATGTTTATAACCGATGGATTTCCCTTGGTCCTTTGATGAAGACTAAATACGGTTTCCATAACATTCTGGTCAGCGGCAAGCCGTTCTATGACGAATACATCAACGACCCACATACCCCGGCAGTGGAGTGGGGCGGCGAGAAGTATATATCCCTTAAGGAGGGCAAGGAAGCGTGCAATGCGGTTATCTTCTTCTCCAGCCTGACAAACGGGGAGAATAACTACCAGCAGTGGCTGATAGAAGAGCATCACACAGGCCTCCATGGCGAGCAGTATAAAGAGGCAAAGGAATCTGTTAAGAAAATCTTTGGCCATGACCCATCAAGGGTCTGGACATTAAAGCATGCGGAGCTGGCTCCAAAGGCTATGGAAGCAGCCATGGTAGAATACCACGGCATTGCCGATGAAATAGCAGGGCCTGACAGGAACTACCGCACGAGCTATGACGACATCGTTGCGCAGCCCAAAAGATGGCTTAACAGCCCCCTGTGGGCAGGAGATACAAGGAACGGAAGGTCATACACAGGATACACAAATCAGATAGATTTCAGGCTGCCGTGGAGGACTTTGACAGGCAGGCAGCACTTTTATCTTGACCACCCAACCTATCTTGAGTTTGGAGAGGCCTTAGTCACACACAAGTACAAGCTTGACCCAAACAAGATGAATGAGATTAAGAGAAGCGATAAGACAGGGGCGCTGCATCTTAACTATATTACTCCCCATGGAAAATGGCAGATACACTCTACCCACTATGATAACCTGAGGATGCTGACACTTTCCCGCGGCGGCAATGTGATATGGGTTAATGACAGAGACGCAGAAAGCATAGGCATCAAGGATAACGACTGGGTGGAGGCGTATAACGATAACGGCGTGTATTGCGCACGTGCGGTTGTCAGCGCCAGGATACCGGCTGGGACATGCTTTGCCTATCATTCACAGGAGAGGACGATAAATGTGCCAAAATCCCAGATAAGAAATAAGATTAGAGGCGGTTATCACAACAGCCTTCCGAGGCAGAGGCTAAAACTCCCTACACTGAGCGTAGCCGGTTATGGTCAGTTCTCTTATGGATTTAATTCATGGGGACCAATCCCCATCATCAGAGACACAACCATCTTACTTAGAAGAATGAAGAACCAGGAGGTGGAATGGTAATGGATATAAGAGCGCAATTATCAATGAGCTTTAACCTTGACAAATGCATAGGGTGCCATACATGCAGTATATCCTGCAAAAATATATGGACTACCCGTCAAGGCGCAGAGTATATGTGGTGGAACAATGTGGAGACCAAGCCAGGCGCTGGCTATCCACTGACCTGGGAGGACCAGGAGAGATACAGAGGAGGATGGGAGGTTGCTGACGGTAATCTCAGGCTTAAGCTCATTAAGGGCAACAAGCTCAGGACGTTGGCAAGCATCTTTTTCCAGCCGAACCTGCCCACAATAGACGACTACTATGAGCCGTTTACTTATGACTATCAGAACCTGTTTAATGCGCCGGCTGGCGATGACCAGCCGGTAGCAAGGCCAAAGTCACTTATCACCGGCGATTTTATGGAGAAGATAGCGCTTGGGCCGAACTGGGATGATGACTTTGGCGGCTCTCCCCTTTATGGCTCAAATGACCCGAATCTAAAGGGTCTTTCAGAGTCACAGAAGGAGATGCTTACAAAATTTCACAAGCTTTTCTATTTTTATGTGCCGAGGATATGCAATCACTGCCTTAACCCAGCCTGCGTTGCAGCGTGTCCGTCAGGCGCAATATATAAGAGGGGTGAAGACGGCATAGTGCTTATTGATCAGGATACATGCCGCGCATGGAGATTCTGCGTAAGCGCATGTCCGTATAAAAAGCCCTATTACAACTGGGCAACAGGCAAGTCTGAAAAGTGCATCTTCTGCTACCCAAGGACAGAGACAGGCCAGCCTAATGCCTGCGCACATGCCTGCGTTGGAAGAATCAGGACAGTAGGCGTGCTTATGTATGATGCAGAAAGGATACAGGAGATTGCTAAACTTCCTGATGAAAAATTAGTTGATGGCATGAGGGATATTGTCTTGGATCCCAATGACCCAGCAGTTGTAGAGGCTGCCAAGAAGGCAGGCATTGATGAAAACTGGATTGCTGCGGCACAGAATTCACCTGCTTACAATTTCTTTAAAAAGTGGAGGATATCGTTCCCGCATCACCCTGAATTCAGGACGCTCCCGATGAACACCTATATTCCGCCTCTATCACCTATCCTTCATCAGGTCAAGGCTGACAGGGGAGGGCTTTTTGACCCAGAGGCAGATGACTTTTTTAATGAGATAGACAAGATGAGAATACCTGTGAAATTCCTTGCGAATCTATTGAGCGCAGGCAATGAGAAGGTTGTGATGGAATCTTTGAAAAAGCAGATGGCTGTGAGGATATACTGGCGCCAGAAGCGCGTCGGCGATATAGGCGAGAAGGCAGTCAAGACAGCGCTCTCTTCATCAGGGCTTACTCCGCAGGATTGTGAGGATATTTACAGGATAAACTCTCTTGCAACATATAAAGAGAGGTTTGTAATCCCTGAGACGCACCGCGAGAGCAAGTCTACTGTTGACCCAAGGACAATGTATGAGAAGAGGGGAACAATAGGCTTTGGAACCAAGAAGAAAGAGCTTATAGGGAGACAGTGGTGATGCAGTCTATTGTTATAAAAAAGGGGATATACACACAATTTGCCGAACTTCTGGAATTCCCGCGCGAGGATATCAGGCCAAAGGTGGAGGAGTGCATACAAGACCTTTTTGGAAGCCAGTATCCTGAGGATGTAATCAAGGAGCTCGTGTCCTTTAAGAACGACCTTGACAGGCTCTCCCTTGATGCATTACAGGAGCTGTACTCTTACACCTTTGAGCTTGTCTCTGATACCACGTTGGACATGGGTTACTATCTCCATGCAGGCCAGGATGGGTTTAAGAGGGCAAGGAACCTGGTGGCAGTCAAGGCAATGTACAGGGACAAGGGATTCCCCTTTGAGGAGATTGCCAAAGGGGAGCTTCCTGACCACCTTTCAGTGCTCCTGCACTTTCTTGGTTTTATAGAGAATGAGGAGCTGAGAAGGGATTTTATGAAGACCTTTGTGGTTGTGTCAATGGAGAAGCTCCACAGGAATTTCCAGACAAAGAAGAACGCTTACAGGCATCTGATAAATGCCTTATATAAAATAATAGACAAAGATGTAAAAGAGGCAAAGTGATTACACAGATTATTAAACGATTACACAGATTAAAAGATGGAGGGGAAATAATATGAACATAGACAACTTATTGTTTGGGCTTATGCCGTATCTTTTTATTGTAACTGCAGTAGTCGGCACAATATACAGATATGTTGCAAATCGGTATTCGTGGTCCAGCCAGTCATCGCAGTTTCTTGAGAATAAGAGCCTGTTTTACGGGTCGTTTCCATGGCACTATGGGATAATACTCATCCTTCTGGGACATATAATAGGCATTATTACTCCGGGGAGCATTCTGTCATGGAACAGTGTGCCGCTCAGGCTATATATTTTAGAGATTAGCGGCCTTGCCCTCGGCATTCTTGCCTTTATTGGCCTTCTTGTCCTTGTTTACAGAAGGCTTACAGACAGCAGGGTAAAGGCAGTAACATCCTCATGGGATGTGCTTTTACTCATCGTGCTGCTTATTCAGGTTGCAACAGGCATAGCAAATGCAACAATGTATAGGTGGGGTTCTAACTGGTATGCAGCATCAGCAGTTCCATGGATATGGTCTATTCTAACGCTAAATCCAAGGGTTGATTATATAGCTACACTGCCATTGATTACAAAGGCGCATATATTTAATGCCCTGATTTTTATAGGCCTGATTCCATTTACAAGGCTGGTTCATTTCCTGGCATTTATAGGGCCGATTAAATATCTCTTCAGGCCATGGCAGGTGGTCAGGTGGTATAACAGGGATACACAGACAGAGAATATTGTGCAGTATAAATAATAGGGGAGAAGTAGGGGCGTATAATTATACGCCCCTACTAAAGAAATGGTTTAGGAGCGGAGGCGGGAATATCGTCTGCCTCCGTTTTTTTTCTGAAATGAAAGGAGTCAATTTTTATGTCATGGTTAAAAAAATGGGAACCTGAAAATCTACAATTCTGGAAAGAGGAAGGGAGCGGCCGCGCGTGGGGAACACTCAGCGTCACTACATTCAGCCTTATTGCTTCATTTGCAACATGGTTTGTGATGAGCGCTGTTGTTGTGCGCCTTCCTGCCATTGGATTCAAATTTGACACAATGCAGCTCTTCTGGCTTGCGGCAATGCCGGGCCTTGCGGGGGGAAGTATGCGGTTGGTACACGCATTTTTAATCCCAATATACGGCACAAGGATGACAGTAACAGTCGCAACATTCATTAAACTCTTCCCGATGATATGGCTTGGATTTGCGGTGCAGAACCCGCAAACTCCCTACTTGCATTTCCTGATAATATCGTTCCTTTGCGGATTTGGAGGCGGTGACTTTTCGTCTTATATGCCATCATCGAGCCTCTTTTTCCCGAAGAGACTGCAAGGCACTGCTATGGGACTACAGGCAGGTATAGGGAATTTTGGCGTGAGCCTGGTGCAGTTCGTAACCCCGTGGATAATCGGCTTTTCTATTATAGGCGCAGCCGGGGCACCTCAGCTCTTTACCAAGGCAGATAAGGTCTTTGCTGTAAAGATTACAAAAGAGGCCGGGGTGGTCAAGGATGTAGTTGTGAAGGGGGACCTTGCCAGCGCCATAACGGTTGTGAAAAATGAGGCTGGAGCAGTTCAGGACGTTGTTATTGCCGAGACCGATGCGACAAAAGGGATGAAGACAGAGGTCAAGAAAAACGAGGCTGGCGTGGTTACGGACTTGACGGTCAAAAAGATTATCAAGAAGGATATATGGCTTCAGAATGCGGCATTCTGGTATCTACCGTGGCTATTTATTGCCTTCATTATCTGCTGGGTTTACTTAAGGAGCGTACCTATGAAGAAGCTCTCCGTCGGCACGCTGATTAAAAATATGACTGATAATAAACATGGATACTTCATGACATGGACATATATCATGACATTCGGCTCATTCTCAGGTTTTTCAGCAGCGTTTCCGCTCATGATAAAGACTATATACGGGAACATCCCCGGGATGGACGCAGCCCTGGCGCCGGACCCGCTGAAATACGCCTTTCTTGGGCCCCTCATCGGCTCGTCTATCCGCTTCCTCGGCGGGCCATTATCCGACAAATGGGGTGGGAGCATATTTACGCAGCTCTCAGGCGCAGGGCTGATAGCAGGATGTTTGGCGCTGATATTTGGCGGATATCTGACGCCGACCTCTCTTGACCAGTTCCCGATGTTCCTCTATATAATGCTCTGGATATTCCTGATGGCAGGAATAGGCAACTTTGCCACCTTCCGGCAGTATCCTATTATTTATGCATACAATTCGAGAATGGGCGCTCAGAGCCTTGGCTGGACAGGGGCGTGGGCTGCTTATGGGCCATTCGTATTCTCCTCCCTTATTGGGGGCTCCATCACTAATTATGGTTCTGCTATACCTTTCTTTTACGGTGCAGCAGCCTTCTATTTGATCGGAAGCATAATCAACTGGGTTTATTACACTAAGCCGGGCGCAGAGAGGGGCGACTGGGGTGTAGGAAAGACATGGTGGGACAGGATATCCGAGTCTGAGAGGAAGAGATACATAAGCGAGAATCCATAGATATATGAAAAATTTGGATACGATTATAACAGTTGTAGGTATAATCTATGGCACCTTGCTAATATTGGTTACCTTTGTGAGCAACAGGATTACAGAGGCCATCAGGATAGATGCGCTCTTTATGTCTAAGCCGTCAGAGACCACCAGACCGCTGAATCTGGTTGCAGGCCTTTTTATTGCAGGCTATGGCATTTATTCACTGCTGAAAGGATGAACAGCAGCGCCTATTTTGAATAGATGGTAGGGCGGGTTTCGCCCGCCCTACTGGACAGAAGTTTTTATATATTGTATAATAATATACTAAAAATAATTTTAAAAAGGAGAGAGATTTTATGGAAATTACAACAAATGAACAGGCAAAGGAATTAATTCAAAAATGGCTTACAGAGAATCATCATCAGGTGAGTGATGTAAAGGATGAAAATGCCAATTTTCATATTGAGATTGACTATCCGCAGGGCACAATGAAGAGGCAGCGTCTGATACAGCCAAAGGAGTATCCATCAATGGTGCTGATTTTAAATGGTGTTTCTATAGCGCCTGAACATCTTGAGAAGCTGAAAAAGATGGACAGCGAAGAGAGGGAGGCATTTTATTCTGAGATAAGAAAAGAGCTCCTTTTTGTTGAGAGCAGCTATGATATAAACATAGATGAAGAAGGCGTTGCAAAGCAGGTGCAGTTTTCCTATGAATTTTATTTTGATGCGCTGACAAAAACACAGCTTTTCAGGGCGCTTCTGATGAATTACAGAACGCTTATGTACATAGTTACAAAATTTAATGATAAGTTTGGCGTACCTGCAATGTCTGCCATGCCGCAGCAGCATCAGCATGAGGAGACGTCAGAGCAGTTGGCGAGGGTTTAAAAATGTCTGAGAAGATATTAAAGGTAACATACCAGTGCCTCCATTCATCCTGCGTTGTAAATTGCAGGAATGGCGAGCTGTTTCTGCCAGAGGCTTTATTTACAGAGTTGTCTTCCTTTTGTGAAGATAAAACTGTCTTTAAGAGTCCGAGGGATTTTTGCAGACTGGGCTTTTCTCAGCCATTTAAGGCCATGGATGTTGAAGAGGCAAGGGATACGGATATTGAAGATGAAATGCAAGAAGATGATTCAAAGATGGCAGCGCCAGACCCTATCAGCGCTCTTGTAAAGGAGCATGAGTTAGTGCTCAAGAAGGTGGAAGCGGTTGAGGCGCACTTAGATGAAAGGGATATTGAGGGTCTGTGGGTATCTACCTGCGACCTTGATAATATCCTTCATCTTCATGGCGCTATAAAAGAGGAGGATGTATTATTCCCTGCGCTGCTGGGTCTTGTTCCATTTGGCGAGGGACTTGTTGCCTGTATAAATGAGGACCATCGTGAGATTGTATCTCTTGTCCATGCCTTCCGCGAGGCGCTTACAGACGGGAATATAAACGACAAGGTAATAGGTTCGGCCATTGTTGCCCTCAGGAGCCATATACGCAAAGAAGACAATGAGTTTTATGAATTCATCAAGAAGTATATTAACAATGAAATGAAAAAGGTGATAATGGCTGAGATGGAGCTGGCAGAGAAGGCATTTGTTCCAAAAGAGCCCGGAGAGCGCAAGACGGATGAGAAGATGGCAGCGGAAAGGGCAGTGCACCATGAGAAGCTGTATGCGGCAAGAGAGAGCAGCTTAGATACATGCTGCCATTAAGGTATTTATATGAACAAAAGGTTCATGGCGGCATTTATTTGCACTATTGTATTAATATTAGAAACATCGGGTGCAGATATTCAGGCTGCTGTAATCCATGTTCCGGATAATTATAAAACTATTCATGATGCTGTAAAGAATGCGCATCCAAAAGATACAATCATAGTTAATGAAGGGGTTTACAGAGAAAATATTGTTATTACAAAACCCCTCACAATAAAGTCCAGCAAGGGCGCTGATGCCACCTCTGTTCAGGCAGATAATTCAGATGAACCTGTATTTAAGGTAAGCAATGTTAGTGAAGTTTCTATTATTGGCTTTACAATTAGCGGCTCTGCTGCATCCGGTATCTATTTCTTAAACTCTTACCACAGCAGTATAAGCAATAATAAGATATCAAACAATGAAATAGGCATATTTCTCCATTCCTCTAACAATAACATTCTGGCAAATAATCAGGCTGATTCAAATAAGCAGAGCGGCATATATCTGGAGTTGTCTGATAACAATACCCTAAAGGAAAACAACGCAAATCAGAATAATGACAAGGGTATTTTTTTAAGCTCCTCAAGCAGCAACAGCCTGATAAGAAACACTGTTTATCTGAATGCATGGAATGGCATTACACTCTGGTCTTCTCATAATAACACGCTTCAGGATAATAAGGTATTAAGGAACACATACGGGATTGTTATCAGCGAGTCTGAAGGCACTGGGTTAGCTGATAATTCTACATGGTCTAATGTTAATATTATAATGCCTGTGCTACTGATTTATATGGGCATTATCCTTTACGCAATTGAAAAAAGGATATTTGCCATGCTGTATACGGAGTAGTATGTTTGGAATAACTGTTTTTTTAGCATCAATAGGACTTGTAATTGCAACAGCGGCTTTTTTAAGCGGCATGCAGCTTTTAAAGAAGGATTATGCCGCTGTTATTTTAAGGATACACAGGCTGAATGGCTACATTACCTTTTTAATATTCATATCCCTTGCGCTCTTATCGCTTTCTGGAAAAGGCGGCATAAAACCATTGTCAATAACAGCATGGTGCGCAGGGGGCGTGGTTAGTCTTTTTAAAATCTGGGTTGTAAAAGATAAAAGGGGGTATAAATACGGCACCCGTCTCGGCATCCTCCTTTTTATCATCTGGCTGGTAATTATTTATACGCATGTGGTAAAATAAATATATATGAACGCAAGGGACTTTGAAAAAGAGATAAAAATCCACATTGAGGCAAGATACCCTGTTTTGTGGCTTGTATCATTTGAGGAGCGCAGGGTGGAAAAGATTCTTGAAGATATGTGCAGGACAACAGGTTTTAAGTTCTGGTCATGGTCTGTATCAAGGGGCCTTTACAGCGCTGAAAAAAAGAAATGGGAGCCCTTAGGCAGGGAAAAGGTGCTGACCACTATTGAGGAAAAGATACAAAAGAGCGGGGAGGATAATAATCTTTTTCTATTAAAAGACATTGCAGGCTATTTTAACTCCCATGAGTTCTTAAGAAAGTTCAGGGATATCCCTGCTATTATTGATGAGCACAGCCCGATAAATACTGTCTGCATACTTTCGCCAACCCTTACAGAGATACCGCCTGAGCTGGAAGAGGATATTGTTGTCATTGAGCTTTCCCTTCCTGATTATAATGAGATAGAGGAGATGGTCTTAAAAACATTCGGGAAACTGATTCCTGAGAAATGGCACTCCTCTACAAGGGCAGTATTATATAAATCTCTGCAAGGCCTTTCTATGGATAACATAAGACGTGTTGTAAGAAAGGCGATAAGCCTGAATAACGGCAGCCTGAATGAGGACTGTATTTCAAACATTCAGGAAGAAAAGCAGCAGATTATAAAAAAGCAGAAGATACTTGACTATTACACGCATAAGGAGACGATTGAGCATATAGGCGGGCTTGGCGAGATAAAAAAATGGTTCATAGAAAGGGAGCATGTGTTCCGCTTAAGCAAGGAAAAGGCTGATGCACTCGGTCTTGATACGCCGAGGGGACTTATGCTTATCGGCGTTCCCGGTTCAGGAAAGAGCCTCTGCTGCAAGGCGCTCGCAGGCATCTGGAATCTTCCGTTATTAAGATTAGATGTTGGAAGGCTTTTTGGCTCAACTGTAGGCGAGTCTGAAAAGAACATAAGAAGGTGCATACAATTGGCAGAGGCAGTAAGCCCCTGCATCCTATGGATAGATGAGATTGACAAGGCATTTGGCGGTGTCAGCGGCTTTCAGGGCGATTCAGGGACACAGCTCAGGGTCTTTGGCACATTTGTTACATGGCTTCAGGAAAAGGAGAAGCCTGTTTTTGTTATTGCAACTGCAAATGACCCCAAAAATCTCCCGCCGGAATTATGGAGAAAAGGGAGATATGACGAGGTATTTTTTGTTGACCTGCCGAGTTCAGATGAGAGGGCAGAGATATTCAAAATACACTTAGAGCACAGGGGGCAGAATATAAACCATCTTAATCTCAATGAGCTTGCGCAGAACAGCCAGGGATACACAGGCGCAGAGATTGAGCAGGCGGTAAAGGATGCAATTGTTGCCACCTTTAATATGTTTCATGAAGGAAAAGATACAGAGGATGCTGAGAGGGTTATTGAAGGCCTTTCTAATCTGAAGGCTGCTCAGAATGTCCTCCTTACAGCGCTAAGAAATATTACACCCCTCTCTGCCTTAAAAAAAGAGGAGATAGATGAATTAAGAAACTGGAGCCACAGGAGGGCAAGGCCAGCGTCCAAATCGCTCTTTATGCAGAGGGTGGAGAAGCTCGGCGATTCAGAAAAGAGGAATATTGCAATCCACGAGGCAGGCCATGCATTGATGATGTGGCATCATTTTAAAAAGACGCCTGTATTTGTCAGCATAGACAATTACAAGAATTTTGATGCATATCTGTCTGTTGATGAGACAATGGAGAACCTTTTTACAAAGAGGGACCTTGAAAAAAAGATAGGGATTATCATGGGCGGGATGGTTGCTGAAGACGAGATATGCGGCAATGACTCAAAGACAGTCGGCGCATCGCACGACCTTATGGAGGCAACTGCCATTGCAAGGAAGATGGTAGTTGAATATGGCTTTGGCGAGGCCATAAAAAATACCAGCCTTATTGCCTTGCAGGACTTTGCACTGACCTCTGGCAAGGAGATATTTGATGATGTGCAGAAGATATTGGACAATGTAAAGACAGAGACAGAGGAATTTATCTCAAAGAATAAAGAGGCATTGAACCGCCTTATCAAAGAGCTTGAAGACAATGTCCTGATGAATGGCGATTCCATTGCAGGATTTTTTGATGATAATCCATTGACCTGAAAAAATGATTACACAGATTAAAGCGCAGATTACACAGATAAAAATACAAACCTGCAATCAATTATAACGGAGATAGATATAATGTCTTTTTACGCTAAAATAAAAACAGAGCTAACAAACAAGAAGTATATTATAGCTGCTATAGAGGAGATGAAAAACAGGGGCGAGCTTACAAATTATCAGATAAACGAAAGAAAGGAAAAGATAGAGATTGACAGAGAAGGCGATATGCTGACTATCACAAAAGAGAAGGCAGGAAATAACTTTGAGGTCTCTGGCGATTCACGGGTTGCCAATACATTTACAAACAGGCTTAAGCAGTTCTATGCCTATGAGTCTATCAAGGACAACCTGCCGTTTGATTTTGAGATTGCAAAAGAGAGCGAAGAGGCAGGTGAGATAATAATACATTTGAAGGGGTAATGCATGGATAAAAAAATAAATATAAAAATTACCTCAGACGGCAAGGTGGAGATAGACTCCACTGTGTTTAATGACTGTAAGGATGTGGCAAATCATCTGACAAAGCTGCTCGGCAGTATTGAAAGGTTTGATGTAAAGGATGAGTCTGGGGCAGAGGCAGATGAGAGGATTAAGATAAAGGCGGATGAGTAGTTTTATAAACATCCACTCAATAATACCATCTTCAAGGGTTAACGGCCCTGGCAAAAGGATGGTAATCTTTTTTCAGGGCTGCTATCATGATTGCCCTTACTGTTTTAATCCTGACACACATTCCTTTGACAAAATAAATCTATACACACCAGAGGAGATATTTAAAAAGCATCTCAGGCAGGATATTGAAGGCATAACAGTAAGCGGCGGAGAGCCGTTCCTGCAGCCAAAGGGCCTTTACCGCCTTTTAAAGACAGCAAGATACGCATATAATCTTACAACTGTTGTATATACAGGATTTGAATACAATGAGCTGAGAAGAGACAACGTATGCAGGCTCTGTCTTGAGTTTATAGATGTGCTTATAGACGGCAGATACGAGGAATCAAAAAAGGAGAACACCCTTCTTGCAAGGGGTTCAGCAAACCAGAGGTTTTATTTTTTCACCAGCAGATACTTGCAGAAGGATTTTTATATGCCTGCAAAGGCAGAGATTATCATTGGAAACGATGGCATAATCAGAGAAACAGGATTCAGCAGGATTGATTTAAAGTAAGGTGCGATAATGGTCAACATAAAGGATTGCATGGAGAAGATTGACAGCTCAGATTCTATTGAGGAGAGGCTGATCTCTGTAAAGGAGACCATTAACGCAATAAGGGATATTAAGGAGCCAAAAAACAGAAAGGACTCTTTTTTAAATATTGCTAATAAGCTTCCCAAGACATCTGAATTTCAGCCTCTGTATATACAGGCATTAGATGAGGCCATTGATGCAGCAGATGCAATTCCTGATATGCAGCACAGGATACACGCCCTTCTTTGCATAGCCAATGAACTGTCTGAAACAGCAGAGGCCAGTCTGCTGCGGCTTAAGGCAATGAGGCTTGCCCTGAATTTAAGAGATGCTCCTGAACATGCCCATTACAGCAAGGGGTATCTTGAAGGTATTGCAAAGGAGCTTCCAAAAAGCAGCGATTATTCCTTCTACAGGCAGTATACCCTGCT
>JAHFEP010000342.1 GCA_023248415.1 Nitrospirota bacterium | reverse complement strand
AATACTCTTATCTGCTATTGCCTTTACGCCCAGCGCCCTTGCCTGGCCAAGATATTCGTTCAGGGCAGGCACCTTGGCGACCACCGTATCCATCACATAGTAAGTATCAAGCTGCGGATCAAGCACCAGATTTGAGGTTTCGCCTGCATAGGCAATTAATGAAATAATATCTCCAATAAGCCTTGTCTGATCATCATAACTTGCCTGGGGGTTAAGGCTCCATACCTTTGCCTTTATATCATTTATTCTCCCCTTTAGGGTATTCCATTTATCTGTTGTTTTCAGGACAGCCCCATACTTTTGATCTAATGCGTCTATGGCCTTAATATCCTCGGATACTTGCGTCTGTTTGCTTAATAGCTGCTCTTTAAATGAGGATTCACCATTTAAAAAACCAGCGGCCATCCCGCGATGCTGCTGCATATTCTCAAAAAGCTTTCTCATAGGGCGAATATACTCAAGCCCTATCTTCTCTTTCCGTGCAAATTCTATCCCAACATTAAGCTCAGAGACCAGCATATATACGGTTGCGATAAGCGGCACGATAAGAATAATCCCCACCAGTGTAAACTTTTTCATGTATTTGAAACGATTAAGAAAAGAAATTGCTGGTATAAAAAGTGTTTTCATAGTAATCTCCTTTATGCTGCTACAGCCTCTTTATTATTTTCATTGTTTGCTTTGGCAGCTATCTGCTGCCATTCGCCGTGATTTAAGACCTTTTTAATATCAAGGAGGATTATTATCCTCTCCCCTATCTTACCGACGCCTGTTATATACTCTATTCCAATACCTGATATCATATCAGGAGGCGGCTCAATGGAATCTGCCGGAAGACGCAGCACCTCTGATGCGGCATCCACAAGCAGCCCTATAATCCTGCCGCCCATCTCTACTACCAGCACCCTGCTTGCCTTTGACCTGTCTACCTGTCCAAGCCGAAATCTCTTTTTCAAATCTACGACAGAGACGATTTTCCCCCTCAGGTTTATTACGCCTTCAACAAAATCAGGTGTGTCAGGCACCTTTACGATTTCAGGAACTCTGACTATCTCTTTTACACTGGCAATCTCAACACCAAAAAGCTCCCTGCCGATTTTAAAACCAACTATTTGAAGATTTTTGTTCATATTATTTTACCTCCTTGATTTAGATGATTACACAGATACTAAATTCCTGCTTCTCCGATTGTTTTCAATAGACTTTCTTTATCAATCGGTTTCTGGATAAAATTTTCAATATTCATATTACTGTGATATTCCATCAGGCTTATCAGTGTATCACCGCTTGTTAATATTACCTTTGAAACAGGGGTTATCTCTTTTAAAATACGGAATAATGATACCCCATCCATTCCCGGCAAATGAACATCCACAATGATTGCTTCATATCTTTCAGCAATTGCCCTCTTCACGCCGTCAGAAGCATTATTTTCATAATCTACAAGCATATCTTCTTTTGTAAGAATATTGGATATTGTTGCACAGATATAATAATCATCATCAATGACCAGAACCTTTTTTTTATATTTTGCGGTTGTTTCCATTGTTTCCATATATTAATTCCTTTCCTAACGATTTCTCCTGCACGAAGATATTTGAGAAGCATTCCCCTGAGTAAATAATTGAGACGGTTCTATCAATATTTAATAAGCAATAATCATACCAAAATGTAAGATTTCAACTAAACCCTAATAATTTAGTGGCCATTCTAAAATAAAATAAACATTCTAACTCCTCAATTAATCAACATTAAAGAATCTAAGAGATGAGGTAGAAATAAAAAGTTATATCGCATTATTGCTTTTTTAATGTTTAGTTCAGATATTGTTGCAATGAATTTTTTGTGACAAATTGCCTTATTGAGATTTTTGGTTTCGGGAATTTTGCCATATTATTTCTTCTTATCCCCCTCTTTCCTAATCCCCCTGTATCCCCCTTTAGTAAAGGGGGATAAGAGGAGAGCTTTTCATGCGCTTGCAGCAGCTTTCTTATCTATCTTATGTATTGTTGTGAATACATGATTGCTATCTTCCTTCTTCTTGCCTTTTCCATTGCTGCCATCATCCTTTGATGCCTGTTTTTTGGAGGGCGCGGTATGCCGTGACATCGCAGGCTCGTATGCCCCATTAAGAACAAAACGTGATACAAGCTCCTGCAGCTTCTCGCCCTGGCTGGAAAGCTGGTCTGCTGATGCTGCAAGCTCTGTTGCTCCTGAGGCATTCTGCTGAACCATCTCTCTCATCTTTTCCATTGTCTTTACAACC
>JAHFEP010000169.1 GCA_023248415.1 Nitrospirota bacterium | reverse complement strand
ATTTATGACTCTATCCTTTCTGTCCTGTTTGGCAGCTTCTATCCGGATAGTAAGAACCTGATATGCGAAGGACAGCAGGAGTGCAAGGCTGCCTTAACATTTAAAGACAAAAATGGGGACACATACAGGGTCATAAGGGACTTTTCAAAGGATAAGGCAAATCTCTTTAAACTGGACTCTTCAAAGAACTTTATAATCATAAATAAGAATAAGGATATGATAGACCAGCTTATGGTATCAGAGATAATCGGTCTTAAAGAGGATGAATATACATATCTATTCTCTTTAAAATATCCCATTTATACATCAACTAATGGAACTTATAAGACAGCAAAAGAAGAGATGCACTTGCTTGATGAAGCGCCTGAAACAGGCAGACTGGAAGGGCTTGAAGGCAATGTTATGGAGGAGCAGGAATCAGAATCAGTGGACAGAATAAAGAATGATGAGGAGCTCGCCTTTAAAGAAAAAAGACTCAACACATTAAAAGAGGCATTGACAAAAGTAGACCAATTATCTAAGATAGAGTACAAAATTGACGAGGTTCAGAATAAATTCTCTGATGCTAAGAAAAAATTAGAGTCTCTAAGTATTGCTGAAAAGGAATTGGCCCAGAACATAAACAGCCTTGAATCACTTAAGACATTTGCTGAGCTTCCTGCAAATATTAATATAGATGAGCTGATTGACAGCTATGAAAAAAAGGAGATTGAAAAGGCAAAAGAGCTTGATGAGGTCAGGGAGGAATTAGAGCTTCTAAAAGAACAGAGGGATTTAATACCAAATAAGCCTGTATTTCAGAATCCCTTTCTTATCGTTGGCGCTGTTTTAATTACTGCCTCGCTGTTTTCAGTAATATCTTTTAATCTGACTGATATATTTCAGATACTCTTTTTTGTCGGTTTCTTTGGAGGCGCTGGCGCTATAGCCTTTGCTATATTTAATGACTCTCAAAACAGCAGCAAACGAAAGGAACTTGATTTAAAGATAAATAATATAAATAAACAATTGAATGATAAAAACACAAGATATGGAAAGGAGGATACACAATTTCAGGATATCCTAAAGAAGACTTCATCAAGCAATGCCCATGAACTGGGTTCAAGATACAAGAAATATCAGGAACTCTTGCAGCAAAAAGAGTTCTTAGAAGAAAAAAAGAAGAGGTTGTTGGAGGGTAAAGAGAGGGAAGAAATAGAAGGGGAGTTTAAACAGTTACAGAAAGAAAAGGCAGAATTAGATAGCAAGGTGCAGGGTTATACAGGCTTGTCTACAGATATTTATGACATAGAGGCTGAGATAAAGAAGATAGAAAAGGAGATAAGGGCATATACAGGGACGGGGAAGAAGGAAGAACAGATGCCAGCCTCGCACAAGGCGCATAATATTGGGGCTGACAGCCGTTCAGACAAAACAGATGTTATAAGCTGGTCAATATTAGAGAAGATGCTCGGAAAAGACCCGAGAGACCTGCTGCCTCTTATTGAAAACAAGGCAAAGCTGTATCTCCAAAGATTGACACTTGGAAGATACAGAGGATTAAGCATTAATGGCGGAATTTATCTGACTGCCAAAGAAAAGGATAGAAAAGCCGAGCTTAATAAATTAAGCAAAGGCATGATAGACCAGGTTCACCTTGCCCTGCATCTTGCATTAACTTCTATACTTTCTGCAAAATATCACTTCCCATTTCTGATTGACGACCCGTTTCTCACCTTTGATCCTCAGCGAGAGGCAATTGCTGTGGACATATTAAGAGAGATGGCAAAGGACAATCAGATCATATTCCTCTCTTCCCACAAAACCCAGAAGTCTGGGGATAATGTGATTCAGTTGTAATTATTGTAATATCATTAAACATTCTTCACCCTCCCCTTTATCCCCTCCCATCAAGGGAGGGGAAATAAGAAGGAAATTTGTATTCCCTCTCCCCTTGTGGGAGAGGGTTAGGGTGAGGGGTGTTTCAAAATAAATAAAGAAAGAAGTTGCCAATGAAAAAAACAGGCCTTTTCATAACCTTTGAAGGCATAGAGGGGTGCGGCAAGACAACGCAGATGAATCTTCTTGCTGACTATCTAAAAAAAGAGGGCGTCTCTGTTTTAAAGACAAGGGAGCCGGGCGGCACAGAGATAGGTGAAAAGATAAGGGAGATCCTCCTTAACCCTGATAATAAAAAGATGTTAAAAGAGACAGAGATGCTTCTTTATGGCGCAAGCAGGACACAGCATGTAGAAGAAATTATAAAGCCTGCTTTAAAATCAGGAAAGATTGTCTTATGCGACAGATATTCTGACTCAACACTTGCATATCAGGGTTTTGGCAGGGATATGGGAATCTCATTTATTAAGAGGGCTTGCCCATTATCACTTGGAACCATTCAGCCTGATTTAACGATTCTGCTTGATCTGGATGTTAAGACAGGATTAAGCAGGATAAAAAACAGGATACACGGCAACGACCGTATTGAAAAGGAGAAGATTGCCTTTCACAATAAGGTGAGAAAGGGTTATCTTCAGCTTGCAAAGGCATCAAGGGGAAGGATAAAGATTGTCAGGGCAGATAAAGAGATAGATGAGGTACATGATGAGATAAAAAATATTGTAGCAAAAAAATTCTCCGCTCATCCTGAGCTTGTCGAAGGACTGGATTCCCGATAAAAACATTCGGGAATGACATAAACTTTATAACCAATATGGCATTTAAAGACATCATAGGCCATGAAAAGATAATTGGCCGCTTAAAGAAAGCGCTTGAAAAAAACGAGTTCGCCTCTGCATATCTCTTTTTTGGCGACGAGGCAATCGGCAAAAGGCTTGCTGCAATAAACTTTGCAAAGGCAATGAACTGCCTTTCAAATACAATGGACGGCTGTGACGAATGTATATCATGCAGCAAGATTAAAAAGGGCATACACCCTGATGTGCGGATTATTGCGCCTGAGGCTGAGATGGCGGATACTGAAACTAATGCTGAAAGCAAAGGCACAGAGAAAAAGAGCAGGATAATAAAGATAGACCAGATAAAGGCAATACAGGGCGAGATGGCATACTCACCCTTTGAAGGCAAAAAAAGGGTCTTTATAATAGACAATGCGGATAAGATGAATACAGAAGCGGCAAATTCCCTGCTAAAGACACTTGAAGAGCCTGCAAGAAATTCAATTATTATACTTGTTTCATCAAAGCCAAATTTTCTGCTGCCTACTATAGTATCGCGCTGCCAGCAGATGAGATTTACAACAGCGCCCATTGAGACAGTAAAAAGGCTTCTTATAGAAAAAGGGATAAATAACAGCGATGCTGATTTGATTGCATCAGCAGCACATGGCAGAATAGGAATCGCCTTGAACACAGATGCATCTGCAATAAAAGAGAAAAGGGATGAATACCTCAATCTCCTGTCTGCCGCAGTAAGCGGCAATACAGGAAATATTTTTTTATCTGTTGAGAAATATGCAAAGGACAGCAATGCTGCAATGGAAATATTTGAGTGGTTTTATATATGGCTTAGGGATGTTATAATATTTAAAGAAACTGGGGAAACAAGATATTTAACAAACTCTGACAGATTAGATGAAATCAAAAAGTGGGCTGAGATAAATACAACCAAATATCTTGATATACTAAAATCCATTACTGATATTCAGAAGGCATTTAGCAGAAATATAAATAAACAGCTTGCCATGGAAAAGGTCATGATGGAGATAAAAGAGGTGGCGCAGAAATGATAAGGATTGTAGGTGTAAAATTCAGGAACAAAGGCAAGACATATCACTTTGACCCGGCTGATTTAGATTTAAAAAACGGAGATGCTGTTGTGGTAGAAACAGAAAGGGGGGCGGGGTATGCAATGGTATCCTCAATACCCCGATTTATCCAGCAGCTTCCGTCAGGCAGACAATTAAAAAAGGTTATAAAAAAGGCATCAGAAGAAGACATCAAGGCTATGCAAAATAATAAAGAGCGGGAAGCAGAGGCGCTCAGGTTTTGCGTTGATAGGATTAGGGACAGGGAGCTTGCAATGAAGCTCGTAGATGCTGAATATACGTCTGACGGCAGCAAGATAACCTTTTACTTCACAGCAGATAACCGCATTGACTTCAGGGAACTGGTAAAGGACATCGCAGGCAAATACAGGACAAGAATAGAGATGCGGCAGATAGGCGTCCGTGACGAGGCAAGGATGATTAATGGATACGGGCCCTGCGGCAGACAGCTCTGCTGTGCTGCGTTTCTCAGGGAATTTGAGCCTGTCTCAATAAAGATGGCAAAAGAGCAGTCCATGGTCTTAAACCCTGCAAAGATATCAGGCATCTGCGGCAGATTGATGTGCTGTATAGGATATGAGGCATGGAATGGCGGAACATGTAAAAAGGCGCCGTGCAATAAAACTGAGGGTACTATAACCGAGACAGAAGAAATTGTATCTGATATACTCGTGTCAGCAGAAAAAAGGGACCAGGTAATTCAGAAAGCGGAGCAGATAACAGCAATGCCGTCAGAGCCTAAAGAGGCAGTGAAACCTGAGTCCAAGCCGATTGAACAGGTAAAAGAAACAGTAAGTCCCGTTAGAGATTTATCTCCAAGCGGGATAAAAACAGAGGCACAACAGCAGACTGAAAAGCCTTCTCAGCCTCAGGCGCAAAAACCTGCCTCATTCAGGGAAAAGAGGAGAAGGAGAAGGCACAGAAAGAGGAACAAGCACTAATCAGGAGATTTTATTGACAAAAAAAAAGTTCTATGTAACAACACCCATATACTATGTTAATGATGTCCCGCATATAGGGCACGCATATACAACTGTTGCTGCTGATGTCATCAGTAGATATAAAAGGCTGAAGGGCTTTGATGTCCTGTTTTTAACAGGCACAGATGAGCATGGCCAGAAGGTGGAGAAGACCGCCCTGAGCAATAATGAAACACCAAAGGAACTTGCAGACAGGGTTGTTGTCCGCTTTAAAAATCTGTGGGAGAAATTAAACATATCCAATGATGATTTTATCCGGACAACAGAGGAAAGGCACAAAAAAGCAGTTGCTGAACTCTTTAAAATTGTGCAGGACAAGGGCGACATCTATAAAGGCATGTATGAGGACTGGTACTGCACGCCCTGTGAAAGCTTTTTTACTGAACTGCAATTGGTAAATGGCAAATGCCCTGACTGCGGCAGGCCAGTTGAGAAATTAAAAGAGGAGAGCTACTTTTTTAAGATGTCCAAATATCAGGATGCCCTCTTAAAATTTTATGATGAGAATCCTGATTTTATCCAGCCTGCAACAAGAAGGAACGAAATAATAAGTTTCGTAAAAGGTGGGTTAAAAGACATTTCCATAAGCAGGACAAGCTTTAAATGGGGCATCCCTGTGCCGGGTGATGAAAGGCATGTTATATATGTATGGTTCGACGCATTAACAAATTATCTTACTGCAGCAGGCTTTCCTGATAATAAAGAAAAATTCAACAAATACTGGCCAGCAGACCTGCATATAATAGGCAAGGATATTTTAAGATTCCATGCAGTCTACTGGCCTACATTCCTCATGTCTGCAGAACTTCCTTTACCCAAAAAGGTCTTTGGCCACGGATGGTGGACTGTTGAAGGCGAGAAGATGTCAAAGTCTAAGGGAAATGTTGTTGACCCGTATCAGATGATAGATGAATTCGGCGCAGATGCATTTAGATATTTTTTATTAAGAGAGGTGCCATTTGGCCTTGATGGTGATTTTTCTGAGGCAGCTTTAAAGCAGAGGTTCAACAGCGACCTTGCAAATGACTTGGGTAATCTATTATCAAGAACCATTACAATGGTGTTTAAATTCTTTAATGGTGTAATTCCCTCATTTTATCCTGATATAAAAACCGAATTAAAGGATAATCCAGTAGAAAAATTAAAAGAGGTCTTTAATGCTGTTGAGACATATATGGAGAACCTTGAGTTTGATAAGGCGCTTAAATCCATCTGGGAATTTATTAATGTAACAAATACATATATTGACAAATCAGCTCCTTGGCAGATTGCAAAGGATGAATCAAAGAAAAAAGAACTGTCAAATGTAATATATAACAGCGCAGAGGCAATGAGACAGATTGCATATCTGATATTTCCATTTATGCCATCAACAGCAAAGAATATATGGATGCAATTGGGAATAAGGAAGGATATATCCTCAGCAGATTTTGATAGCGAAATGATATGGGGTGGTACGATATCTGGGACAAAGGTAGCTAAGCGCGAACATCTGTTCCCGAGGATTGTTGCTGAAGAAAAATTGGAGGAGAAAAAGAAGATGGAGAAGAAAGAAGAATCTAATCTTATTGCTATTGACGACTTTGCAAAGATAGACCTGCGTGTTGGAAAAATCG
>JAHFEP010000341.1 GCA_023248415.1 Nitrospirota bacterium | reverse complement strand
GCCATCAGTTGGCATTGCTGAAAAAGCATGGTTATATTGAAAAAATGGTAATGTTATATATCTTGACAGGTCTTGTTGAAAAGACTATAATAGTCATAAGTATTAAGATACGGAGGACATGTCATGAAAACCGCAGCGGTTTCCAAATTGAAAGCATCACTTAGCGAATATTTATCAAAGGTAAAGGCAGGGGAGGAGGTGCTTGTTACAGATAGAGGCAAGCCTGTTGCCAAAATTGTGCCTGTAAAAACGGATGAACTAAAACTGCCGCCTCATCTTCTGGAGCTTGAAAGGGCAGGGTTAGTCTGTATTGGCAAAGGCAAGCTACCAAGAGAATTTTGGGATATGCCGCGGCCAAAAGACAAAAAGGGCATTGCCCTCCAAAGCCTTTTGAAAGAGCGTGAGGAGGGCAGATGATTTTCTGGGATGCCTCAGCAATTATTCCAGTGTGTATTGAAGAGCCCCGCACAAAATTTGTTAAGGATATTCTTAAGAAGGATGACTGCATGGTTGTATGGTGGGGCAGCCTTGTTGAATGCTATTCTGCTTACGCACGTTTGCGAAGGGATGGTTTTCTAAATTCTAATGAAGAGGACCAGATACGACGGCTCTTTGCTGTCCTGCTTGACACATGGACAGAAATTGAGCCGAGTGAGGATGTAAGGCTTACAGCAGGGCGGCTTCTTTTGCTCCATCCATTGCGTGCTGCTGATTCACTTCAATTGGCCGCTGCCTTGATTTGGGCTGGCAAGGCTCCTATGAACCACAATTTTATGTGCTTTGACAGCAGGCTGAGGGAGGCTGCCAGAAATGAAGGTTTTTCATTATTGCCCAACGAAATTTAATGATTATAACTACTGGTGTCTAACAAGGAAAAGATCTATCTTTTATTGAACACAGGCACAAAGGAGAAACCAGAGTTTAAGGAGCTAAAACCAGTTAAAGGAAAGTTTAAGGATGATACAGTGCTGTAGAAATAAATGGGTATATAGCGTTTAATATTTTTATGAAAAGGAAATTTGCAATGAGAGGAAATAGCTTCATTGATAATAGTTTTGAGAGGATTTTTTATTTGCTGATTTTTTTAGTCACTGTTTTTGTAACATCAGCCTATGCCTTAACACCTGAGGAGATTTTATTATTGAAAAGGGCAGGTGTGCCGGATGAAAAGATTTTAGAGATGCAGAAAAAAGGAGGAACTGCCCCTCAGGCAGCAGTGCCCAAAATCAATCCCTTTGACTGGAATGAGGATGGCAAAAAGGATATTATCACTGGCTCGGATAGCGGCCAGGTTTATGTCTATCTTAATACAGGGACAAATGCACAGCCGATATTTGATAAGCCAGTAAAGATTCCTGGCGCTGAAGTAATGCGCCTTTCAGACCCATATATAGCAGACTGGAATAGCGACGGCAAAAAGGATATTATTGTGGGTCAGGCTTCTGGAGAGGTCTCTGTGTTTCTAAATATGGGGACGAATCAATCGCCGCTCTTTGCAGGAGAGATGAAATTAAATGATGGTTCACTTGATGTGGGTCAATACTCTTCTGTATCAGTGGTTGACTGGAATGGTGATGGCAAGAAGGATCTATTAATAGGCAATTCAAGGGGCAATATCTATATCTTCTTTAATATAGGTACTGATACTTCTCCACGATTTTTAGATGATGGCATGAAGACGTCAATCAGTGTACCCGGCTATGCAACGCCATTTGTTGCTGATTGGAACGGTGATGGTAAGTTTGATGTGGTCTGCGGCTCATCGGATGGCAGGGTTTATATTTTCATAAATGAAGGCGACAGCAGAAATCCAAGATTTGGCGAGCCGCAGACCCTTCATATAAACGATGTTGAATTCAAGCTTCCAGGCAGGACATCTGTTACTGCACTGGACTGGGATGATGACGGGAAGACAGACCTTTTGGTTTCTAATATAAGGGTGAAGGAAGACACAAAGGGAAAGGGAAGGAAACATTCTATCGGAGGCCGCGCAGAGAAAGTCTCTTTTCGTATCTATCTTTTATTAAACACAGGGACAAAAGAGAAGCCTGAGTTTAAGGAACTCAAACAAATCAAGGGAAAGTTCAAGGATGATGCGGTGCTGTAAGAAAGATTTTTTATTCTATAAGGGTAAAAGGCCTTAGCAGGCTGTTGAAAACCGCTTTTATGTTATGTCGCCATGAGCGTAGCGAATGGTCTCTCAATAAATAGAGAATACGAGATTCTTCGCTGCGCTCAGAATGACAGTTACTGTGAGCTATAGGCTT
>JAHFEP010000340.1 GCA_023248415.1 Nitrospirota bacterium | reverse complement strand
TTCTTTCTTACAAAATCCCTTACCTCTGCATTCAGCTCCCTCATCTTATTTAAGGTTTCTTTAAAATTCTCTAAATCAAGTTTTGCTAAAGAGTAGATAGTATTATCCTGCGGGTCTGTCCAGTGGTCAATAATTACTACACCAGAGAGTGTTGCAGCAGAGAAGGTTTTAACAGCCTGTTCAATATTCTGTTCTTCGCTGGTTTTCTTAAAATCACCTGCTGTAGTAGATGCAGCATAATCCCGCATTAAAGAGGCTGAATATGTCTCAAAGACCTTTGCGAGCTCAGCCCTTGCCCTGTTGTCTGCTGTTGTCCTTGCAAGCGATTTGTTCATAACGCCTGAAACTGAACCGACGCCGTAAAAGGCCTTGTCTCCTTTATTCAAAAAGGCTCCCGCACCCTTTCTTACCCACTCCGGCTCAGCAGATGCAGGCTGAACAGGCGGCGCAACCGCAGCCTCCTTCTTTGCGCCGGCACAGCCAGAGATAAGACCCGATAAAACCACTCCAATAGTAAAAGTCATTAGAAAAAAACCTGTTCTCTTTAAAGTCATCATAAGTTCTCTCCTTGTTAAAGGTTTTATGTTTTTGAAAGAAACTTAACCTTCCTTTATTGTTTTTTGAACAACTAATGGAAGTATATATACATTGTATTTGTCTTCTAACATGATGCACTCCTTCTGACATTCTGTTTCAACTTCTTCCAGAGAAAATGATGGCGGCGCGATAACCTCAATTGCAAAATCCTCATCCTCTATTGGCGGAACTGTTTTTGTCTTTATCCCTGGATATTTTTGATGGAGGTTTTCTATAAGCTCGGCAACTGCATCAGCAAGTAAACCTTTGTTCTGTAATAATGTTTTCATTCTACACACCTTTCTTTGATAAGATAGTTTTTATTACATCAGCAACTGTCTCTATCTGATTTTTTACAATATTTTCACTAAGTTCAACAAGTTCATAATCTGCTTTTATTCTGAAACTATAAAGCTGCCTTAATGGTAAACGAAAATGTTCCAGAAGCCCTGCTGATTGTTCAGAATGTTTTGGATTGAACCAGTGACCACGAACAAATGGTTTTATTATAGCAAGATGTTTCCATGTCCTGCCTTCCTCTGGATTTCCAAGTGCTGCCCACATTGCTTGGTATGACGCATAATATAATCGGGATATTGCACTATTATAGCTTTTATGTTTGTAAAGAACTCTTGCATCTTCAAGATAATTTTGGGCATATTTAATTCTAAATTCTATCATATAGGGCAAACAAGGATGACGCTATTATTATAATAGCACTCAAAACATATTGTTTATTTTATCAAAGATTGGTCAAAGGTTCAATCAAAAAGAATTAAGTTAGAAAATTAAGGCCTTAGGCAGAGGCAACCTATAAATAACATCTCCATCAACCTTTTTTGTCTTCTCTTGCGATTTATTTACACCTTTTTAACTGCACCTAATATCTCCTCCAATAACTCCTTTTGGTCCAAAAAGACTGAGACGAGCTGCCCCATTACAATAAAAGAGATGCCGCTTGTAAAATTTGCCACAAGCCTTAATGTGTTGTATTCTTTTTTCTGGTACATTGGTTGCCCTCTCTTGTGGTTTTAATTGCTTATATTCCAAGACCTCAACACCTGTGCATTCCCATTTGTAAAGGGTGTAGACCCGACCCTTGCTAAAGACTCTATCTTTGGGATAATTCGATTTACAATAGTCGTATCAAGAGATTCAAGTTCTTTTCTTGCTGACCTTGCGAAGGTAACATTATAATCAGCCATCAAGCTTACCTAATTTACGCAAATGCTTTTTAACAGATTCCAATGACTCTCTTGGCTCGTGTAATCGTTTACGGGCTATAATACTATCATAAATATCTTCCCATATTTCATCATACTGTTTTAAATCAATCTGTACTGCAATTTTTTTACCCTTATCATCTGTAACAAAAGAAATTCCTTTCATAAGAATTACACCTCCTTTTCGCTGATAAATATATCACCTTTTCCTGAAAAAAGCCAATGAATATTTATTCCGTAAAATTTGCCACAAGCCTTAATGTGTTGTATTCTTTCTTTTGGTACATGGGTTACCCTACTTTGTAATTTGGAATTGCTTATATTGCAAGACCAGACACTGATGATTCTGTTTTGTTGTATCAAAGGGGTCGTTTTCCATATCGGATTCAAGTCCGGTTATCAGTTGATTGGTTTTAAAATGTCAAAATAAAGTTCGGGCAAGAAGCCGTCAAAACACGACCCTGCTGATT
>JAHFEP010000036.1:14075-18262 GCA_023248415.1 Nitrospirota bacterium | reverse complement strand
CTCTTATCAACAAAAAGATGCCTTTGCACCTTTCCCATTATTCTCAGGACAGTCGTGTCATTAATATCCCTTCCCTTCAAATCCTGCTCAACCATTTTGTTTCTTGCTTTTGCAAAAGGGTTATCCTGTGCAAGGGCAGGGATAAGGGAGAGGTAAAGGAAAATAACGATATAAAAAAGTCTTCTCATGTTTTTATTTACAATGTATAAGATAATTAGTGATAATGTCAAGAAATTTTGGATAATAAATAACTATTGATTGATGTAAAAGATAATGCTAATATTGCAGCAATTATGAGCCTGCCGAAAATCTCTGTTACAATCATCACACATAATGAAGAAGATAATATAGAGGAGTGTCTGAGGAGCGTTAAATGGGCTGATGAGATTGTTGTTGTTGACTCCTATAGCGCTGATAAGACAGTTGCTATATGCAAAAAGCATAAGGCAAGGATAATTAAATATAAATGGCTTGGGTATTCTAAACAGAAGAATCTGGCAATAGATAATGCAAGGAATGAATGGATACTAAGCCTTGATGCAGATGAGAGGATTACAAAGGAGCTGTTTAATGAGATAAAAAAAGAATTTGAAAAAAGCGTGGCTGCTGACGGCTATTATATTGCAAGAAAGAATTTTTTTCTTGGGAAATGGATTAAACACTGCGGATGGCATCCTGATTATAATCTGAGATTATTTAAAAAATCAAAGGGGAGATTTATTGAAAGGGAGGTTCATGAGAGGGCAGAGGTTAACGGCGCTGCTAAATATCTTAAACACCCTATGGAGCATTACACATACAGAACGCTCAGCAATTTTATCTCAAGGCTTGACAGATACTCAACCCTATCAGCAATGGAGCTTCATAAAAAAGGCAGGAGGGCAGGGTGGACTCATTTAACGGTTAGGCCGATAACAACATTTTTTAAAATGTATTTTCTTAAGATGGGTTTTTTAGAGGGCTTTTACGGTATACTGCTGTCTGGGCTATATTCCTTTTATACCTTTTCAAAATATGCAAAGCTGTGGGAAATGGGTAAAAAGAAGTAGAATTTAAAACCAATTTTTATTGCTTGACAAGTATAGGAGGTTTGAGTATGCTAATGAACATGAAAAAAATAATATTTTTAATAACAGTTTTATTTTTAGCAGCTACAGCATACAATGAAGCAATTGCACAAGAAATGATATCAGGGCAGTCTGTTACAGTTAGCCCTGCAATGACAAAAGGCCCTGAAAAGGCGCCTGTCCAGATTTATGAGTTTTCAAGCTACCAATGACCCTTTTGCGGAAGAGTCCAGCAGGTGCTGACGCAGATTCAAAAGGAATACGGCAACAAGGTTAGACACATCTATAAAGATTTTCCTCTATCAGGCCAGATACAATCAGAGCCTGCTTCCATTGCTGCACGATGTGCCGCTAAATTAGGCAAGTTCTGGGAATATCATGACGAAGTATACAAAAACCAGAATAGCCTTGGCCCTGCTCTGTTTGAGCAGATTGCCTCAAAACTCAGCCTGCCAAAAGATGACTGGAAAAAATGCACCCAAGACAGCCAAATAAGAGAGGCAGTAAGAAAAGACCAAAGTGAAGGTGTAAGCCTTGGTGTTACAGGAACTCCGACCTTTTTTATCAATGGGAAGAAGGTTGTAGGCGCCCTGCCGTTTGAAAAATTTAAAGAGGTTATAGACGAGGAGCTAAAGAAGAAGAAGAAGAAATAATAAATATATAGCAGCAGTGGCATAGCACATACTATGCCACTGCTGCTATGAGTCTACAGCCTTTCCTTCACAATACTCTCCACCACCGATGGATCCGCAAGTGTACTTGTATCACCAAGATTTTCTATATCACCTGATGCAATCTTCCTTAAAATCCGACGCATAATCTTTCCGCTTCTTGTCTTTGGCAGAGCATTTGCAAACTGTATCTTATCAGGCCTTGCTATAGGGCTTATCATCTTTGCTACATGGTTAGAAAGGATTTTTTTGACTGATTCATCAGGATGGTTTCCGTCTTTCAAAGTAACAAATGCATAGATGCCCTCGCCTTTGATTTCATGCGGATAGCCGACAACAGCTGCCTCTGCAACATTTTCATGGCTTACTAAGGCGCTTTCAATTTCTGCTGTGCCGAGCCTGTGGCCAGATACATTCAGGACATCATCTATCCTTCCCATTAGCCAGAAGTTTCCTTTTTTATCTATCCTTGCGCCGTCGCCTGTAAAATATTTTCCGGGAAAGCGTGAGTAATAAACATCCTTAACCCTTTTATTCTCAGGGTCGCCGTAGGTTCCCCTTAATATAGCAGGCCATGGTCTTTCAATTACCAAATAACCGCCTTCATTTACTGCTGCCTCTGTGCCGTTCTCCTTTAGCACCTTTGGAGCAACTCCAAAGAAGGGTAGGTTTGCAGAGCCGGGTCTTAATGTCATTGCGCCGGGAAGCGGTGTAATCAATATCCCGCCTGTCTCTGTTTGCCACCATGTGTCAACAATGGGCAATTTGCCTTTGCCAACAACTCTGTGATACCACATCCATGCCTCTGGGTTAATCGGTTCACCAACTGTGCCAAGTAATCGTAATGAACTCAACTCATGTTTCTTCACCCAATCCTCGCCCTCGCGCATAAGAGCCCGAATGGCTGTTGGCGCTGTATAGAATATATTTACCTTATGCTTTTCAACAATCTGCCAGAACCTGTCAGGTTTTGGATATGTCGGTATGCCTTCAAACATAAGTGATGTCGCGCCAATGCACAATGGTCCGTAAACAATATAGCTGTGGCCAGTTACCCATCCTATATCTGCGGTGCAGAAAAAGATATCCTCTTCTTTATAGTCAAATATCCACTTGAATGTCAGGGCGGTGAATAAAAGATATCCTGCAGTGGTATGAAGAACACCCTTTGGCTTTCCTGTGCTTCCGCTTGTATAAAGGATGAATAGGGGGTCTTCAGCATCCATTATTTCTGGTTCGCAGTAGCTTTCAATATCAGCAGACATCATCTCCTCATGCCACCATAAATCCCTGTTAGCTGCCATATTAACAGGATTGCCTGTCCTTTTAACTACAATAACCTTTTCAATGGTGGTGCCATTTTTAATAGCTTCGTCGCTGTTTGCCTTGAGAGGTATATGTTTGCCGCCTCTTAAACCTTCGTCTGATGTGATCAACAGCTTTGCGCCGCTGTCATGAATCCTGTCTCGCAATGAGGTTGAGCTGAATCCGCCAAAAACAACACTGTGTATGGCGCCTATCCTTGCACATGCAAGCATGGAAATGGGAAGCTCTGGAATCATTGGAAGATAGATGGTTACCCTGTCCCCTTTTTTTACACCGTGCTTTTTTAAAACATTGGCAAATCTATTTACCTCATAATATAGCTGCTGATAGGTATAGGTTTTATAGCTTCCATCATCACCTTCCCATATAATAGCTGCCTTATTTCTTTTATAAGAATCCAAATGACGGTCAATGCAGTTATATGAGACATTCAGTTTTCCATTTATAAACCATTTTACAGAGGGCTTGGTAAAGTCCCATTCAGAGACCTTTGTCCACTTTTTATTCCAATGGAGGAATTCCTTTGCCATCTTTGCCCAAAAGGCGTCAGGATTTTTAATGGATTTTTTGTAGAGCTCTTTATATTGTTTAAGGCTTTTTATGTGGGCAGTTTTACTGAATGACTTTGAAGGCGGGAATTTTCTCTCCTCATCCATTAATACATCTATAGTTTTATTGGCAGACATATTATTCCTCCATTATTAATTTTTGAGGTTGTCATTCCGAGCGAGTGAGAAATCTCGATTGAGATTGCTTCGGGACTTTGTCCCCTGCAACGACAATTTCAAAAATACCTTAGCAAAATGCCTGAAATATGTCAAGAAGATTACCAAACCAAAATTTACTTGACATTGCTGAAGATGTTGGGTAATATATGTCATAGTTATTATCGGTATACGATATCGGAATCAGATATTATGTTTAGAGAATTTTTTATTGGTTTTATAAAAATACATATCCTTCACCATGCAATGGAGGAGGATATCTGCGGCGTGGAGATAATAGGCGAGCTGAAGAGGCACGGCTATAAGATAAGCCCCGGCACCCTTTATCCAACGCTCCATTCACTGGAAAAGAGCGGCTATTTAAAGAGCCATGGCATAGTTGAAAACGGAAGGGTAAG
>JAHFEP010000036.1:0-13975 GCA_023248415.1 Nitrospirota bacterium | reverse complement strand
CAGGAGGAATTTGTAATGGAAGGAAAGATTGTTGGAAAGACCATGCATGCAGAGATTGATATTGACAGCCTTGCAACAATGCAGCCCTGCATGTCACGGGTGATGAGGCAGTACACGGAACGTTACGGAATAATGTATCATGCCTGCAAGGCAAAGAACTGGGATTTAGGGCTTTATCAATTAAAAGAAATCAGGGAGATTACAGAGGTTGGTAAAAAGACAAGGCCCAAATGGAAGCAGGAGCTTGAGGACTTTGACAGAAAATTTCTTGTTCCAATAGAGGATGCTATGAAGAACAAGGACTGGGGAGCCTTTGAAAAGGCATTTGATAAAAGCACAAAAGGATGCAATGCAATCCATAAAAAGATAGGCTATCCCTATCTGAAATTTAAGTTGCCTGCAAATCCGCCAGACTGGCTGGATATTACACCAGAGGAATAAAGGAGAAATTAATTATGTCACCTATAATAATATATATCGGCGCCTTTGCCGCTGCGGTCATGACACTTATGACAGGCTTTGGTGTCGGCACTGTATTAACACCAATCTTTACATTCTTTTTTGAAGTACAGATTGCCATATTAATGGTTGCTGTAATCCATTTTTCAAATAATCTGTTTAAGCTTTATCTTTTCAGAAGACATATAGACAAGGCAATAATCATGAAATTTGGCGTCCTGAGCATCATTGGCGCCTTTGCAGGGGCATTTCTGCAATTCTACATGCAGTCCCATGCCTTAAGGGTAGCCTTAGGAATAGCCCTGATAATATTAGCTGGCAGAGAGTTTATACCATCTAAAAAGGAGTTTCAATTGCCAAAATCCATTGATGCAATCGGCGGATTTGCATCAGGCCTTCTCGGCGGCCTTGTCGGCAATCAGGGTGCAATAAGGAGCGCCTATCTCCTCAATTACAATATATCCAAAGACGCCTTTATTGCCAGCGGCACTTTAATTGCCTGTTTAGTAGATGCCACACGCATACCACTATATCTTTATAACTATGGCGATAAATTAAATTCACACTGGTTTTTTATTGGCGGTGTTGTTGCCACTGCATATGTCGGCACCCTGATTGGCAAAAGGGTTGTAGCATACCTTCCATTAAAGGCATTCAAAAAGATAGTTGCAGGCGTGATTATATTAATGGGGATTGTGCTGATAGTCAGATAACTTTTTGTTAGGCTTTTAGTTTGTGTTACTCATTGTAAATTGCTAACAAGATAGTCACTGAGGGTTTTCAATAGACTTTTATGCCGTTTGGATGAGATTGTACCAATAGAACCCAGTATGCGACTACGGGGTAACACAGCCAGAAAACCAAGCCTGATCAAAGATTTTGATAGCAAGCCGCTTGACTTAAAATCTTCGTCAGCAGGAGAAATGATCACGTCTAAACCTTTGACATATTGGTGCAATTGTGTGCTTATGCCACAAACAAGAAAATCACCATAAGGCGGCATTTCCCGTAGAATAATTGCAGGCCTTTCTTTAAGTTTTCCATCAGCCTGTGGTACTGGTGTAAGGATTACATCACCTTGCTTCATAGTTAGGGTTTATCTCTTTGAGTAAGTCTGATGAATACTCAGGTTCGTTTTCTCCGTATGCGTTTTCTAGTCTTTGACCTGACAGAAGCAACCATGATTCATGTTCATTATCAGGTTCCTGTTTCGGTAGAATAGTTACAATCAATTTAGTATCTGGTTCCATGTCAAACGGCTCATCTAAACAAATTCGCTCACCATTAAAATGAGCGGGCAAAGTTACAATAGGCATGATAAACCTCCTTTTCACACTGAGATATATGCTGATTCAATAAGCCTAACAAGTTATTATACAGTTTCTGTAGTTTATCTAAAGTGGCTACTTTAGTCAAGGCAAAATTTTTCTCTGCCGGATAATCCTGAATGTATTGGCAGTGATATAACTTTCCGTTATCTTATTAGTATGAAAACAGCAATATCTGTTCCAGATAAAATATTTAAAGAAGTAGAAAAATTTGCCAAGAAGCCAATTATTCCAGAAGCGGGGTTTTTGTCGCTGCGGTCAGAGATCTTTTGAAAAAATGGGAATCTAAAAAACTCTTGGATGCCCTGAATGAGGCATATTCAGATGCAGAATCGCGAGAAGAAAAAAGTGTTAGAGAAAGGGGCAAGAAACACTATTCAAAAAAAAATATTAGTAGCAGCGTAAAAAGTCCTTGACAATAATGAGTAGTTTTTATATGATGTAATCACAAATTGAATTGAACCTCTTTAAATCAGTCCTGTGAGGCTGAAAAGGGAAATTAAATGAAGAATATAAAAAACTATAAGAAACCCAGTTTATCTATTGATAGGCTGGGTTTTTTTGTGCCCAAAAGAGGTTTGAATAACTATGGCTGGTAAGTGGAAAGAGAAAAAGATAGTAATGGATGCAACTGAGATTAACCGCGCCTTGCGCCGAATCTCCCATGAGATTATTGAAAAGAATAAAGGGACAGGGGATTTGGCGCTTGTCGGTATCAGGACAGGCGGTGCGCATCTTGCAAAAAGGCTGGTAAATTTTATAAAGGAGATTGAAGGCGTAGAAATACCGCTCGGTATCCTTGATATAACATTATACCGTGATGATTTGTCTACCAAAAAAGAGCAGCCTGTATTAAAAAAGACAGAGATACCTGTTTCTATATCTGACAAAAAGATTGTATTAGTTGATGATGTCCTGTATACAGGCAGGTCAATTAGGGCAGCTATGGACAGCCTTATGGATTTTGGCAGGCCGATTCAGATACAATTGGCTGTATTGATTGACAGGGGACACAGGGAATTGCCGATAAGGGCAGATTATGCAGGCAAAAACCTGCCAACATCTGCACAGGAGACAGTTAAAGTGTTACTTGAAGAGGAAGGAGAAAAGGACAGGGTTATAATCGCTGAGCAATTATAAGGAAAATCTATGCCATTAAAAAAAGATTTGCTTGAAATTCAAGAGCTTAACTCAGATGATATAAGGCTGATTATAGATACAGCAGACTCCTTTAAAGAGGTTACTGGAAGGGATATAAAGAAGGTGCCGACCCTGCGTGGAAAGACAGTGGTGAATCTCTTTTATGAGCCGAGCACAAGGACAAGGACATCTTTTGAGCTTGCTGCAAAAAGGCTGAGCGCAGATGTGTTGAATATTGCTGTCTCTACAAGCAGTGTTGTTAAAGGAGAGACACTCCTTGATACTGCAAGAAATATTGAGGCAATGAGGGCTGATATTATCGTAATCAGACATTCTGCAGCAGGCGCGCCGTATATACTTGCTAAGGGATTAAAAAGCTCTGTTATAAATGCCGGCGACGGTTGCCATGAGCATCCAACACAGGCGCTCCTTGATATGTTTACTATAAGGGAGAAAAAGGGAAGGATAGAGGGTTTGACAATAGCCATTGTCGGCGATATCACGCACAGCCGTGTGGCAAGGTCAAACATTTATGGCCTTACAAAAATGGGTGCAAAGGTAAGGGTGATTGGTCCTGCAACATTGATACCTCTTGAGATTGAAAGATTGGGAGCAGAGGTCTATTACAATCTTGATGAAGGGATTAAGGATGCTGATGTTATTATCATGCTACGCGTTCAGCTTGAGAGGCAGGGGAAGACCTATTTCCCGGACATAAGGGAATATTCAATGCAATATTGCCTGACAAGGGAGAGATTAAAATCTGCAAAGGATGATGCAATTGTTATGCACCCGGGGCCTGTGAACTGGGGTGTGGAGATTTCGCCTGAGCTATCAGAGGATAAGTCAACAGTTATACTTGAACAGGTGACAAATGGGGTGGCAGTTAGGATGGCGGTGATGTATCTTTTATCAGGAGAAAAAAGTTGAAACTCCTAATCAAAAACAGCAGGGTAATTGACCCTGCAAATAATATAGATGACTCTCTTGACATACTTGTTGAGGGAAATATTATCAAAAAGATAGCCAAAGGCATTAAGGCAGAGGGAACTGCAAAGATTATTGATGCAAAGGGCAAGATTGTTACACCTGGCCTGATTGATATTCATACACATTTAAGGGAGCCCGGGTTTGAATATAAGGAGACAATAAAGACAGGGACAATGGCAGCAGCAGCAGGCGGATTTACAACAATATGCTGTATGCCAAATACAAATCCTGTAAATGATAACAGGGTAGTAACAGAATTTATTTTATCTAAGTCAGCGAAGGAAGGTATTGTTAATGTATTGCCTATTGGGGCGATAACAAAAGGTTCGCAGGGTAAAGAGCTTGCAGAGATAGGTGATATGAGAAGCGCTGGCTGTGTTGCAATCTCAGATGATGGCAGGGGTGTGATGGATGCAGAGGTAATGAGAAGGGGGCTTGAGTATACAAAGGCATTTGATATACCAGTTATTGCGCATTGCGAGGATGCAAATTTATCTTCCGGCGGCGCGATGAATGAAGGTTTTGCATCCACTACACTCGGCCTAAGGGGCATACCAAAGGCAGCAGAGGATGTAATGGTTGTGCGAGACATTGCTTTATCAGAGCTGACAGGCGCTAAGCTTCATATTGCCCATGTGAGCAGCGCTGGTTCTGTTGAATCAATAAGAACTGCAAAAAAGCGGGGTATAAAGGTAAGCTGCGAGACATGTCCTCATTACTTCTCTTTGACCGAGGATGCTGTAATTGGTTATAATACAAATGCAAAGGTAAATCCTCCATTACGGACAAAGGAGGATGTAAGGGCAATAAAAGAGGGTTTAAAAGACGGTACAATTGATATTATTGCCTCTGACCATGCGCCGCATGCAGTGCATGAAAAGGAGATTGAGTTTGATTATGCATCCTTTGGAATGATTGGCTTGGAGACATCCCTTCCGCTGATTTTGAGTCTTGTAAGAGAAGGTGTTTTGACATTGAATGATGCTATTGCCAAGATTACCATTAATCCAGCAAGGCTGTTAAAACTCAAAAAAGGTGCGCTCTCAGAAGGTGCTGATGCGGATATAACTATAATTGACCCTGAAAAAGAATGGGTAGTTGATGTCAATAATCTCAAATCAAAATCCAAAAATACGCCCTTTGTAGAATGGAAGATGAAGGGGAAGGCGGTTATGACAATTGTAGGTGGAAGTATTGTGTATGAGCTATTATAGTACTAATAATCTCCCCTTACCTCTCTTTAGAAAAGAGGGGAATTTATAGTGAAGACTTAAGAAAGTTGTCATTGCGAGGGCGGTAGCCCGAAGCAATCTCAAGGATGGGATTGCTTCGCTTCGCTCGCAATGACAGATTATGAGGTTTTTATATGAAGAAAAAGGCAATATTAGCATTATCAGATGGAAAGGTCTTTGAAGGCTTTTCCTTTGGCGCAGAAGGCGAGACATTTGGAGAAGTAGTCTTTAATACAAGCATGATGGGCTATCAGGAAATCTTGACAGACCCTTCATACAAAGGCCAGATTGTTACAATGACCTATCCATTGATTGGGAACTATGGGATTAATGATGAGGATGTTGAGTCTATAAAGCCTTATGCAGAGGGCTTTGTTGTAAAAGAGGTTGCTGAATATCCGAGCAATTGGCGCTCTAAAAAGACACTCGGCGCATATCTGAAGGAAAATAATATCGTCGGCATTCAGGGTATAGACACAAGGGCATTGACAAAGCATATAAGGGATTTTGGCGCTAAAGAGGGTGTTATCTCTACAATAGACTTAAACCCAAAGAGCCTCATTGAAAAGGCAAAGGCATCTCCTGGACTGATTGGCAGGGATTTGGTAAAAGAGGTAAGCTGTAAGAAGGCACATAAATGGGAACAGGGAGTATGGGATTTGGAAAAGGGCTATACACTCCAAACTCCGAACTCTGAACTCCGAACTTATCATGTTGCTGCCTATGACTTTGGCATAAAGCAGAATATCCTGAGGCTTTTGGTAAATGCAGGATGCTCTGTAACAGTTGTTCCTGCTGATACAAAGGCAGAGGATGTTTTATCAATGAACCCTGACGGCATACTCCTTTCAAATGGCCCTGGGGACCCTGAGGGCGTGCCTTATGTAATTGAGAATGTCAAAAAACTAATTGGCAAAAAGCCTATATTTGGTATATGTCTTGGACATCAGTTGCTTGGCCTTGCAATGGGAGGCAAAACATACAAACTGAAATTCGGCCATCACGGAGGAAATCAGCCTGTGATGGATTTGACGACAAGAAAGGTGGAGATAACATCACAGAACCACGGCTTTGCTGTTGATGTGGATTCATTAAAGGGAAAGGCTGAATTGACTCATATAAATCTCAATGACAAGACAGTTGAAGGGATGCAGCATAAGGAGCTTCCGATATTTTCTGTTCAGTATCATCCAGAGGCATCTCCTGGGCCGCATGATTCAGTGTATTTATTTAAAAGATTTACTGAGATGATGGAGAGGAAATAATAAATGCCCAAAAGGACAGACATAAAAAAGATACTTCTTATCGGCTCTGGGCCGATAGTTATCGGACAGGCATGTGAGTTTGACTACTCTGGCACTCAGGCCTGCAAGGCGCTTCGTGAAGAAGGCTATGAGGTTGTATTAATAAACTCTAATCCTGCTACTATAATGACAGACCCAGAGACAGCAGAAAGAACATACATTGAGCCAATTACCCCGGAGATAGTTGAGAGGATAATTGAAAAAGAGAGGCCTGATGCCCTGCTTCCAACAATGGGCGGCCAGACTGCGCTGAATATTGCAGTAGAGCTGGCTGAAAATGGCGTGCTTGATAAATATGGTGTTGAGCTTATAGGCGCAAAGCTGAAGGCAATCAAGATGGCAGAGGACAGGAATGAGTTTAAGATTGCAATTAAGAGAATAGGGCTTGACCTTCCTGACAGCGAGTATGTAAGGTCAATAGAAGATGCAAAAATGGCGATTAATAAAATAGGATTCCCTGCCATAATCAGGCCGTCCTTTACCTTAGGCGGAACAGGCGGCAATGTGGCATATAACATAGAAGAATTTGAAGAGTATGTTGAATGGGGACTGAGTCTTTCCCCGAGGCATGAGATATTGATTGAACAGTCTGTGCTCGGCTGGAAGGAGTTTGAGCTTGAGGTGATGAGGGATTTAAAGGATAATGTTGTGATTATATGCTCCATTGAAAACTTTGACCCAATGGGTGTGCATACCGGCGACAGCATAACCGTTGCGCCTGCCCAGACACTGACAGACAAAGAATATCAGATAATGAGGGATGCTGCTGTAAAGATTATCAGGGAGATAGGTGTTGACACAGGCGGCTCTAATATCCAGTTTGCAGTGAATCCAGAAAACGGAGAGATGGTTGTTATTGAGATGAATCCAAGGGTATCCAGAAGCTCTGCATTGGCATCCAAGGCAACAGGCTTTCCAATTGCAAAGATTGCAGCAAAGCTTGCAGTGGGTCTTACACTTGATGAGATACAAAATGATATTACAAAGGTTACACCGGCATCCTTTGAGCCGACAATAGATTATGCGGTAGTAAAATTCCCGCGATTCACCTTTGAGAAGTTTCCTCAGGCAGATGCAGCGCTCACAACTCAGATGAAATCAGTTGGCGAGGCAATGGCAATAGGCAGGAATTTCAAGGAGGCATTGCAGAAGGCAATACGCTCACTTGAGATAGACAAATATGGCTTAGAAACTTATGGAGAAAAGATTGGAATTGAACAGATTAAGGAAAAACTCCTTACACCAAACTGGGAGCGTGTCTGGTATATTGCAGATGCAATAAGAAGGGGTATTGATATAGATGATATATATTCTCTTTCAAAGATTGACAAATGGTTCCTGTATCAGATAAAAGAGATTGTGGAGAAGGAGAAAGAGATTGCGGATTGTGGATTGCGGATTGCGGATTCCCAGGAAATATTAAAAGAGGCAAAGGAATTTGGGTTTTCAGATAAATATATTGCAAGGCTGATAAACAGCACAGAAGATGCTGTGAGGGGATATAGAAAGAAGAATAAAATAATATCTACCTTTAAAATGGTTGACACCTGCGGCGCGGAGTTTGTTGCGTATACGCCATATTTCTACTCCACTTATGAATCAGAGTGCGAGGCAAATCCAACTAACAGAAAAAAGATTATGATATTGGGAGGCGGGCCGAACAGGATTGGGCAGGGAATAGAATTTGACTACTGCTGTGTTCATGCAGCGATTGCCCTGAAAGAGGACGGCTTTGAGACAATAATGGTCAACTGCAATCCAGAGACAGTGAGCACTGACTATGATATATCTGACAGGCTTTACTTTGAACCCTTGACAAGGGAGGATGTTTTAAATATCATAGATGTTGAAAGGCCTGATGGTGTGATTGTTCAGTTCGGCGGCCAAACACCATTAAAACTTTCTATTCCGCTTGAGATTGCAGGCGCAAAGATAATCGGCACATCCCCTGATTCCATTGACAGGGCAGAGGACAGGGAGCGTTTCAGGGAATTAATCAATAAACTTAACTTAAAACAGCCTGAAAGCGGTATTGCCCGCTCTGTTTCAGAGTCTGTTGAGATAGCAGAAAAGATAGGTTATCCTGTGCTTGTAAGGCCGTCCTATGTCCTTGGCGGCAGGGCAATGGAGATTGTATATAATAAAAAGGACATCAAGGACTATATGAAGAGGGCGGTAGCAGCATCGCCTGAACATCCAATCCTGATTGACAAGTATTTAGAGGATGCAATAGAGATTGATGTTGATGCTATCTCTGACGGCTGCGATGTTGTTGTTGCTGGAATAATGGAGCATATAGAGGAGGCAGGCGTCCATTCAGGAGACAGCGCATGTTCTCTGCCGCCTTATTCCTTAAGTGAGAGCCTGATAAATGAGCTTAAAGAGCAAACCTATGCGCTTGCAAGGGATTTGAATGTAATAGGCCTGATGAACATACAGTATGCAATAAAAGATGGTATAATATATATCCTTGAAGTGAATCCGAGGGCATCACGGACAATACCATTTGTAAGCAAGGCAACAGGTGTGCCTTTTGCAAAGCTTGCTGCAAAGGTGATGGCAGGAAAGAGGTTAAAGGAGCTTGGGCTTACAAAGGAGGTTGATATAAAACACTTCTCTGTAAAAGAGGTCGTCTTCCCCTTTGCAAAATTCCCTGGAGTTGATACAATATTAGGGCCTGAGATGAAGTCAACAGGCGAGGTAATGGGGATTGACAACAGCTTTGAAATGGCGTTTGCAAAGGCGCAGATAGCAGCAGGCTCATTTGTCAAGCCAAAGGGAAGGGCATTTATAAGTATGAAGGATAAAGATAAGCCCGCAACAATATACATTGCAAAAAAGCTGCTGGAGTTCGGCTATTCTATAGAGGCGACAAAGGGCACTGCAAAGGCATTAAAAAAGGCAGGCATGAAGGTAGATGAGGTGAATAAGGTTAAAGAGGGAAGACCGCATATTGTTGACCATATTAAAAATGGTGAGATTGATTTGGTTATAAATACTGTAGGCGATAAAAAATCTCAGGAAGATTCATATTCCATAAGACGGACAGCATTGACACAAGGCATTCCATATTACACAACAATTGCTGGCGCAAAGGCAATGGTAAACGGACTTGAGGCAATTAAGAAGGAAAAGATTGATGTTAGCAGCATTCAGGAGTATCATAAAAAGACAGAGAAGAGACCATTAGACAGGAAGGTTGCAGTAGAGGTGGGGAAGTAATTATACCCAAATGTCATTCCCGCAGAGTTTTTGAGCGGGAATCCATAAATAGACAAGTCTAGATTCCTGCTTCCGCAGGAATGACAAGAACGGTAAATTTAGAGGTGATTTCAAAATGAGCATAACAAGGATTCCAATGACAAAAAAAGGCTATCAGCAGCTTTGCGAAGAGCTGGAACGTTTTAAAAGGATTGAGAGGCCAAAAAATATTCAGGATATTGCAGAGGCAAGGGCGCACGGCGATTTGTCAGAAAATGCAGAATATCATGCAGCCAAGGAGAGGCAGTCATTTATTGAAGGCAAGATCAGGGAGCTTGAGTCAAAGATCGGTTCAGCAGAGGTGATTGATATCAGCAGGCTTTCAACAGAAAAGGTTGTATTTGGGACATCTGTAAAGATATGCAATATTGATAACGGCGAGGAAAAATGCTATACCATCGTAGGGCAGGATGAGGCAGATTTAAAGAATAGCAAGATATCCATTCACTCTCCTGTTGGCAGGGCATTGATTGGCAAGAGGATTGGTGATGTTGCAAAGGTAAATACCCCGGCAAGGATTGTTGAATATGAGATAATGAGCATATTCATTAATAACGAAGGATGATTTGTGAACGCAAGGATTGCTTCCCATCTAAATGTTGCAGGCACTTATTATAGATTACAGATTCATTCACCTCAAATAGGCAAAAAGGCAAGACCTGGTCAGTTTCTAATGCTTAGAGCAACAGAGACCTTAGACCCGCTCTTAAGACGGCCATTTAGCATCCATAGAATAAATCCTGATAAGACAATTGAGATATTGTATAAAGTAGTAGGCAAGGGGACAAGACTCCTTTCATATTTAAAGAAGGATGAGGATATAGATATTATCGGACCCCTTGGAAATGGCTTTACAATAAATAAAAAGATTAAGAACCATATACTTGTTGCAGGCGGCATCGGCATTGCGCCCCTTTTATTTCTTGCACAGGAATTATCAAAGGACAAAAAAAACAGGATAATATTATTTGCCGGCGGTCGGCATAAAGGCGACATTCTCTGTATTCAGGATTTTAAAAAATTAAAAGCAGAGGTGAAAATCTCAACAGAGGATGGCAGCATTGGCAAACAGGGATTAATCAGCGAGCTCTTTGAGATTTTTTTGGCAGGCAATGGTGAATCAAGTTCTGTTGTTTATGCCTGCGGTCCAAAGAGCATGATGAAGGAGATATTCAGACTTTCATCAATTAAAGAGATTTTCTGTCAGGTTTCTCTTGAAGAGAGGATGGCATGCGGCTTAGGCGCATGTCTTGGGTGTGCCACAGATACAAGAGACGGATATAAATATGTTTGTAATGACGGCCCTGTTTTTGATGCAGGGGAGGTAGTATGGTGAAAGATGTAAAAGGGTCAAGGGTCATGGGTCAAAAGGTCAGAAAAACTAAAATAACTCCTGACCTCTCTGTCAACATTGCAGGGATTGAGATGAAGAACCCTGTTATGACTGCATCAGGGACATTTGGCTATGGAGAGGAGTATGCAGCATACGTTGATTTAAACAGGCTCGGCGCTGTTGTTACAAAAGGTCTTTCTGCAAGGCCAAGAAAAGGGAATCCGCCGCCTCGCATCTATGAAACGCCGTCTGGAATGCTGAATGCCATTGGCTTAGAAAATGTAGGCGCAGAGGCATTTATAAAAGGAAAATTGCCCTTTTTAAGAAAATATGATACAAAAATAATTCTGAACATATTTGGAAATACCATTGAGGAATATGCAGAGGTTACAGAGATATTTAGCAATGTAGAGGGTGTCTCTGGTTTTGAGGTAAATATCTCCTGTCCGAATGTTAAAGAAGGTGGCATAAATTTTGGCACTGACCCGAAGCTTACATCAGAGGTCTTGACTGCAGTAAGAAATGCAACCTCTCTGCCAATTATTGCAAAGCTGTCGCCGAATGTTACTGATATAACAACCTTTGCAAAGATAGCAGAGAATTCAGGGTGCGATGCAGTGTCATTGATAAATACCCTAATTGGAATGGCAGTGGATATCAAAAATAGAAGGCCTGTTCTTGCAAATATTACAGGAGGGCTTTCTGGCCCTGCAATCAAGCCTGTTGCTTTACGGATGGTGTGGCAGGTTGCAATGGCAGTAAAGATACCTGTAATAGGCATTGGCGGGATAATGACTGCTGTGGATGCAATAGAGTTTCTGCTTGCAGGCGCAAAGGCAATACAGATTGGCACTGCAAATTTTGTAAACCCTTCAACAACAATTGATATAATAGAAGGCATAGAGGACTATCTTAATAAGAATAACATTTCAGACATCAATCAGATAATAGGGAAACTACAGATATGACAGCATTAATCAGGCCATTTATAACACTTACAACAGACTTTGGCTTAAAAGACCATTTTGCAGGCACAATGAAGGGTGTGATAATAAATATCAACCCTTCTGTAAAAATAATTGATGTGTCCCATCAGATAACACCGCATGATATAGATGAGGCAGGCTTTGTATTGGAGTGCGCATACAAATATTTTCCGCCTTATACGATTCATGTAGTTGTTGTTGACCCTGAGGTTGGAAGCATAAGAAAACCATTGCTTGTTGTTGGCGACAGATATTATTTTATTGCACCAGACAATGGTGTTCTTTCTTTTCTGTTTAATAATGAAAAAGAGCCTGTAAAGGTCATTGAAATTAATGCTGAGCACTATTTCCTTGAATCGCCTGGTTTTACCTTTCACGGAAGGGACATCTTTGCGCCTGTTGCAGCGTGGCTTTCAAAAGGGATAGATATAAGCAATTTTGGCATTGAAATAGAAAATTATGTGAAGCGAACTATTCCAAAGCCAGAAGTTTTCGGCAAAGACCTTATAAGGGGGAAGATAGCGCATATTGATAAATTCGGCAACCTTATATCCAATATAAAGAGAAACCATCTTGATGAATTAGTTGCCACAAGCGGTAAGGGAAAATTTGAGATTCATATCAAGGATATTAAGATTGGCAATCTGAATCAGTTTTATGCGCAGGGCGATAGAGGAAAGCCTAATGCTGTAATAAACAGCAATGGATATGTTGAGATATACTGTTATATGGGAAATGCCGAAGAAAAATTAAAGGCAAAAAGGGGAGATGAAGTAGGGGTGGTGATTAAGTAATGCGTAAAGTTCATATAAAAACATGGGGCTGTCAGATGAATGAGCACGACTCTGAAAGGATTGCAGGTGTCCTTTCAGAGAAGGGCTATCAAATGACAGATGATGTTAAAGATGCAAATCTTGTTATCCTGAATACATGCAGTGTAAGGGATAAGGCTGAGCATAAATTTTTCAGCGAGGTTGGAAGGCTCAGGGATTTAAAAAAGGAGAGGCCTGATCTCTTGATAGGTGTCGGCGGCTGCATAGCCCAGCAAAAAGGCAAGGAGATAGTCAAGAGAACACAAGGTGTTGATTTGATTTTTGGCACAAGGAGCATTCATGAGCTCCCAAAACTCCTTAACGGCCTTTCAGAAAGAAATAAATATACTATTAATATTGATGAACATAAGATAAATACAATCCCATATCCAACACTAAGAAACCAAGGTATAAAAGCATTGGCCACCATAATGTACGGCTGCAATAATTTCTGCTCTTATTGTGTTGTTCCATATACAAGGGGAAGGGAAGAAAGCAGGCCAAAGGAAGAAATTCTAAAAGAGGCTCAAGGGCTTGCAAATAATGGCTTTAAAGAGATTATGCTATTAGGCCAGAATGTGAATTCCTATGGTTGTAATGGTGGAATAGATTTTCCAGAATTACTGCATTACATCCACCCTGTAGAAGGGATTGAGCGGATTAGGTTTATGACATCCCATCCAAAGGATTTGTCTGACATGCTGATAGATGCAATGGCAGAATTGCCAAAGGTATGTAATCATCTGCACCTGCCATTGCAGTCAGGGTCAGATAGAATCTTAAAGCTGATGAACAGGGGATATACATATTCTGAGTATAAAAGGAAGATAGATAAAATAAGAGGCAGAATACCTGAAATAGGCATTACAACAGATATCATTGTTGGATTTCCCGGCGAGACAGATGAGGACTTTGAGGCAACATTAAATGCCTTGTCAGAGATAGAGTATAACAATATATACGGTTTTAAATACTCAAAGAGGGCAAATACTGCTGCAGAAAATTTTGTTGGGCATTTGTCTAAGAAACTAAAAGAGGAGAGGCTTGCACAGGCTCTGTCGCTTCAAGCAGAGATTACAACAAGAAAGAACAAGGAGCATATTGGAAGGACTGTTGAAGTTCTTGTTGAA
>JAHFEP010000339.1 GCA_023248415.1 Nitrospirota bacterium | reverse complement strand
GCGGAAACGAAACAATCCTTCTTGCAGAGGATAATGATATGCTGAGAGAGTTTGCAGAAACACTATTAAAAGACCTTGGCTATACTGTTATAGCAGCAAAGAACGGCGATGAGGCAATAAAGATTTTTACAGCAAACAGCGATAAAATTCAGTTGGCTGTCTTAGATGTGATAATGCCTGTGTGCAGCGGCAAAGAGGCGTATGAACGGATGCGCGCTGTTAAACCTGCTCTTAAGGTTATATTTACAACAGGCTACAGCATCGCAACACATCATACAGAATCCATTGCAAAAGAGAAACTCCCGCTTCTCCAAAAACCATACAGCAAAGAGAACCTTGCAAGAAAGGTGAGGGAGGCGCTGGACAGTTGAAATGCGAAACGGGACAAAGAAAGAAACGGAGAAGAGGGGAAACGGGGAATGGGTGAAAAATCTTTCTCCATTTTCCCCGTTTCACCGCTTCGAGATTATCTTCTTAGCCTCTTTCCAAAACGACCCTGCAATAGATAAAGCAACTACAACACCCCATTCATTAATAGAAAGCGCTGTTGTTTTAAGCGCCTGCTGAACTATCGGCAGATTGACTCCTATTATTAATGCAATAATAGATGCCCCTGCCCAGATTACCATTGCCTTGTTTGAAAAGAGGCCCATTCTAAATATTGACTCTCTTTCAGACCTCATATTTAACGCAAGGAGGACATGGGTCAGCATCCATGTTGCAAATGCAATAGTCTGTGCCTTCACAGGCTCAAGACCGATATTTAAGGCATAAAAATAGCTGATAGAAACTGCAAAGAATAAGCCGATAGCACCGCTGAAGATGCTCATAGTCATTGCCCTGTTCATAAATTTTATCTTCGGGTCCCTTGGCCTCCGCCTCATAATATCTTTTTCTTCCGGCTCTGCAATAAAACTTACTGATGCAGCGAGGTCCATGAATAGCTCTAAGAGTATTATCTGTATTGGTGCAAAGGGGAAAGGGAGCGCAAGAAAAATCGGCAGGGTAAAGATTGCAATAAGCGCTGTCTTGCACGCAAGATAATATCTAACACCCTTTGTAAGATTGTCAAACAGTTTTCTTCCTTCCCTTATTGCCCTTATTATGGTTGCAAAGTTGTCATCCTGCAGAATCATATCTGCTGTCTCTTTGGCAACATCAGTGCCTGTCTTGCCCATTGCAACGCCAATATCCGCCTCTTTCAAGGCTGGCGCATCATTTATACCGTCGCCTGTTACTGCGACCACATCGCCATTATCTTTTAATGCCTTTACAATACGCAGCTTGTGTTCTGGCGTAATGCGGGCAAAGACAGAGATATCCTTTACTGTATTTTTAAGCATCTCATCATTCATTTCTTCAAGCTCTCTGCCTGATACAATCCTGTTCGTTTCAATCCCCACATCATCTGCAATCCTCTTTGCAGTAAGCTCATGGTCGCCTGTTATCATAACGATTCTGACGCCTGCTTCTTTTGTAAGACTTATTGCATCCTTAACCTCCAAACGTGGAGGGTCAATAAAACCAGCTAAGCCGACAAAGGTGAGGTTGGCTTCAGCATCTTCTGTCCCCCTCAACCCCCCTTTACTTCCCCCCTTGGCAAGGGGGGAAACAGAGGGGTTATACCCAAAGGCAATAACCCTTAATGCCCTTCCTGCCATATCAGCAGCAGCATCCACGATATTTTTCCTATCCTCTTCTGATAAATCCCTTTCCTCACCTGACATAAGCAGCCTTGCTGACCTTGAAAGAATTGCGTCAGGAGCGCCCTTTGCAAACACACACCCCTCACTTCCGCAGGCGTAAAGAACAGACATCATCTTTCTGTTATTATCAAAGGGCAGTTCATTTGCAAATTTGTATCTCTCTTTTATTGATGCAGGATTTAATCCCTTATCCTTAATAGCCCTTAATAGCGCTGCATCAATCGGGTCGCCTATATAACTTGTTTCATCATTCTCTTTTATCTCGTATGCATCATTTGCAAAGGCGCCTATCTCCAGTAATTTTTTAAATGAACCATTTATCACAGCATCTTTAAAATTACTTCTTTTGCCGTCCGCCATTATTTCTGATAGTGTCATCCTGTTTTCTGTAATTGTCCCAGTCTTATCTGTTGCAATGACAGTAACGCTTCCAAGCGTCTCTGCTGCACGGAGTCTCTTTATTACAGCATTGCTCTTTGCAAGTTTGTAGGCGCCAAGGCCCAAAACCATTGTTATAATAATGGGAAGCTCTTCTGGTATTGTGGCAAAGGCTAAGCCAAGCCCTGTAAGAAC
>JAHFEP010000168.1 GCA_023248415.1 Nitrospirota bacterium | reverse complement strand
GGAGGCGGTGTAAAGGCGCCCCTTTGGAACAGAAAACTTTCAACAGCAAGCTATTTCTTATATGATGAGGTCTGGTCTCCTACGCTTGAGGCATACAGGGTAAATGTAAAACCGAGTGCGCCAACAGGATACTCAAAGCTGTGCTTATCATGCCATGATGGAACACTTGCAATAAGTAATGTATTTAACGCGCCAGGCTCAGGCGGATATTCTTCAACCGGTACAAGCTCCATTCCTTTAACAGGCACAGACACAGGAGGCACCATGCCTGTCGGCTCAGGCAGGTACACTGGAGACACAAGGCTTATTGGAACTAATCTCTCAAATGACCATCCGATATCATTTGTATTTGACACAAACCTGTATAATGCAGACAAGGAGCTTGCAACCCCATCAACAGTAGTTGACCCTGTAACAAACAAGACCCTTTTATACTCTGGGACTACATCAACAAGAAACAATGTTCAATGCACATCGTGCCACAATCCGCACACGACATATCAGAAATTCTTAAGGATGAGCAGATGGAATCTTGGCGGCGGACCAACACAAAAGCAGATATGCCTGAACTGCCATAATAAGCCTGGCTGGACTGGTGCTTCTCATCAGATAGCAACAAAAACATTTAATACTACCCTTCCTGCATCAAATTCAGGTCTTGAGGGCAGACAGATGACACAGGCAGGGTGTTTGGCGTGCCATGATACGCACACCATACAGGGCGCTGAAAGGCTATTACGTGACGCTGTTGACACCTCTACATTCACTGCAGGCGGGAACTCTGTAGCAGGAAGCAAGACTTCATCTGCAATAGAAAATTTATGCTTCAGGTGCCATTCAAGGGCATCAGCATCTCTATCCACGCCCCATGGGTTAATGGATAGTAATGCACAGCAGCCAAAAGATATATGGTCACAATTTAATAAGACATCAAGGATGCCTATTGCTGACACTGCGAGTCAGGGTAATCATCAGCCGGTATTTACATTCTCACAGCCTCTTGATTCTACAATACCATCTGGATATAATCCGAAGACAGACTATGAGAAGGTGCTGGTGGGTGTAGTTAGCGCCCCATCATCTGTGTATAAGCACATAGAGTGCACTGATTGCCACAATCCTCACAGGGTTACAAGCAATACCAGTGCGTCTTTAAACGGCATAGACAGGCTTGCAGGTATGAGGGGTATAAGGGTTGATGGGACTGTAATGCAGAGTGTGGCGAATGCAGGCACTACTGGGACATACAGAAGCATGGTAGAGATATCTGAGGTATGTTTCAGATGTCATGGCGATACTTATGATACTTTTATTCCAACAAAGTATGACAGCTATTTAAGAAGGCTTACAAGCGGCTCGGTTGTAAATGAATCTCATCCAACAAGAAGCACTGCTAATAATCCTGCGTCAGGCAATACACATGGAAGTAATAAGAGAAAGGAATTTAATCCAGCCACTACATTTCCCCTCGGCGGAACTGGGTCGCTAAACTATAATGCTGCCTATCATCCTGTTGCAACAACAGGTAAAAACCAGACTGGTGTCTTTAACCCTGCTGACTCAAGATATGGGCTCCGCGCAGATTCTGGATTATCAAGAGACAATACTATTAATTGCACAGACTGCCACAATACCAATGCCCTCGGTGCAGGAACATTTACAGGCACAACAGCGTCTCCGACATTTGCAGGCTCTATTACCGAAAGCAGCCTGAGGAGTTATACAGAATCAGGCAGGACGCTTAGTGATTTAAACCGCGGGCCTGCATTTTTTAATAATCTTTCTGCTACAGAGGCAAAAGGCCCGCATGGCTCTTCAAACAACAGGGTGCTGAGGGCAAATTATAATACAACACTGGCTACTAATATCACAAGCACAACTACAGCAGGCAACCCTCCCTTTAACACCTTTGACGCAGCCAACTTTGCACTATGCTTTAACTGCCATAATATTGATCCGTTTACCAACACAGCTTCTGTAAGAACCAATTTCAGAATGAGTGGCTTTATGTGCGGCGGTAATCTTAACCTTCATGCTGTCCATCTTAATGACGGCGGCGGCGGCGGAATGATGGGTATGTGGGATGCTATTGCTGGCATGTATACTGCCTGTGCAAACTGCCACTACAATGTCCATTCAAATGTAGAGGCATCAAACACAATATACGGAGACGGCAACGGCGGCGCAATGCCGCCTCATGGCGGGTCAAGGCTTGTGAATTTTTCGCCTGTAATACAGCCCAATACATATTCTAAGCCGAGATGGTGGTATGATGGTTCCAGCATGCGCTGCGATATGAGGTGCCATGGCAACGTAATTATGAGCGGGGCCGGCGGCGGCGGTATGGGCGGCATGGGCGGCGGTATGGGCGGCGGCGGCATAGAGGCGGTATATACATATTTTGGGAATTGAAAACACTTTATCAAGGGTTTTACCCCTCACCCTTTTCTTCTCCCTTGACGGAAGGGGATTAAGGGGAGGGTGATTGGCGATATATGAATACCATAAAAATTCTAATTGCTCTATCTATAATCACCTTTGCAACCCCTATCTATGCTAAAACCCTTTATGTGGTAAGCCAAGTCGGAGGGATAAGCGTAATTGACTTGTCTCTGGAGAGGACTGTAAGGGGAATACCTGCAGGAATGGATTCCATAAATCTCATTTCAGATCCTTCGGGCCGTTATATTGTAATTGGTAATGGCGAAGAGGCAGGAAAGATATGGGTAATTGACAGAACATCTGAAAAGGTTGCTGCAAAGATTTCGGTAATGAAAGGGAAGACCGCTGGCTTTCCATTCTTTGTTTTCTCTAAAGACGGCGCAAAGCTCTTTGTAATAACCCGTTATTCCCCTGAGCTTTACATTATAGGCGTAAGGGAATGGAAAATAGAAAAGACAATCAAGCTCAATCTCAGTCCTGAAGGGATTGCCGCTTCTCCGGATGGCAGGCGCCTTTATATTATTAACCGGGATGAACCAAGATTGGTTGTATTTGATTTAAATACTGAAAAAATAGAAAAATCAATTAACTTAGAAGGGTCATTCGCATCTATTCTCAGCAGCCCTGACGGAAAGCTCTTGTATATTGCAGACAAGGCAGCTTCCAAAATCCTTGTAATTGACGCCTCCACCTTTGAGGCATTAAAAAGTGTGGTAACCGGAACAGAGCCTGCTGACATGGCCATTGCAAGGGATGGCAGATTTCTCTATGTAAGCTGCAGATTCTCCTACAGCCTTATTGTAATTGATACTGAAGCAAAGAAGGCCATATCAAATATACCTGTCGGAATCCATCCATGGGGCATAGCATTAAATAGCGATGATACAGAAGCTTACGTGGCAAACTATAATGAAAATACGATATCAATAATAAGCCTGAAAGAGAAAAGGGAGATCTACAGGCTGCCCACAAGTGTGTTTCCGACAAAGCTGATATATATTGAGTAGGCAATTCCCCCTTTCCTAAAGGGGGACGAAGGGGGATTACTAAGCTATAATCTCCCCTAACCCCTCTTTAGAAAAGAGGGGAATAAAAGGATGGAAGGATTCTATCATTTAATATGCTAAGAAAAGTAATTCTATTTCTTTTTATCTTAATGTTTATATTATCTCCCACAGCATCTGCAAAAACGCTCCTCTATGTTATTTATGAATCAAAGGGAAAGGTCTCAGTGTACAATGCCGACTCTGAAAAGCTTGCTAAAAATATTTCAACAGGGGAATCACCATTTCATCTGGCGCTGCTTCCAAATAAAAAACTAATAGCCGTAAGCCATAAGGGGGTTGGAGCAGATTACCTAAAGATTATTGATACTGCATCAGGCAAGATAAAGATGTCGCCATCCATAATCGTTGGCAGATATAAAAAAACAGGCGAGGTTTATTTGTCCTTTGATAATAACGGCAGGAAACTATATGCAATTGACAGCAATATGAATTATGTTGATATTATTGAAACAGAAAAATGGAGGCTTCTCAAAAGGGTGATACTTGGCATCCAGCCTAAGAAGGGCATACTCTCTTCTGACGGCAGTACCATTGTTATTCCGAATTTAAATTCAAGAAATATAACTTTTCTTGATACTCTAAAGGATAATATCTCTCGCAGCATTAAGATTGACGGCCTCCCCTCTGCTGTAGCTTTCAGCAAGAATGGCAAACATCTATTTGTTCTTGACAAGGAAAATTCGCTTTTATTATCTATAGACCTTCAAGCCGGTGATATAATTGGAAAGGCAGTAGTTGGAAATGAGCCTGTGAATCTGCTTCTTTCACCTGACGGCAATACCATTTATGTTGCAAATTATGCATCAAACAGCCTGACAGTAGTTAATGCAAGCACAATGGAGGTTATTACGAATATAGCTGTGGGCATACAGCCTTTTGGCATGGCTGTGGATGATAAGACAGGCAGATTATATATATGCAATTATGGAGAGGCAAGCATCTCTATAATTGATACTAAGACAAACAGGGGGATTAGAAAGATTCCAACAGATGCAACGCCGACCAATCTGATTGTAGTAAGGGAGTAGGGGCTGGTTTGAAACCCGCCCCTACAATACTGCATTCATCCCATGCCATAGAACGGGGAGTTTACAGCATTTTCATAAATCTTCTATCCTTGACACAGTATAGTCGTGGCTTCTTGCAGGCACGGTTTAAACCGTGCTTACAACAGGCTTGACACAATAAGAAGCAGCAGGTAAACTTAAAATAGTATGAAGAAGAGCGTCCTGATAATTGAAGATGAACCTATAATGAGAAATATACTGAAAAATACCCTGAACAAGGCAGGCTTTGAGACCACAATCGTAGAAGATGGAATAAAGGGGATAGCAGCCATTACTGAGGGGGATTTTGATATTATAGTCACAGACATTATACTCCCGCAAGGGGATGGTTTTAAGATATTGAAATGGGCTAAGGAAAAAAGGCCTGATACAAGCGTTATACTTATAACTGGACATGGAAAGGTAAAGGATGCTGTAGAGGCAATGAAGCTAGGTGCAAGCGACTATCTGACCAAACCCTTTTCAATGGAAGACCTCACATTAAGAATAAATAAGATCGTTGAATTTCAGGAATTAAAAAGGGACTATACGAGGCTTCAGCAGGAGTGTGAAACTATTTTTGGGGTTGAGAGAATACTGGGAGTAAGCCCCAAGATTATGGCTATCCGTGACCTCACAAAGACAGTTGCCGGCGTAGATTCTACAATTCTCATTGAGGGAGAGAGCGGCACAGGCAAAGAGGTAGTTGCAAATGCCATTCACTATAGCAGCCCAAGAAAAGATAAACCATTCATAAAGATAAGCTGTGCTGCAATTCCAGAGACTCTTCTTGAGAGCGAGCTCTTTGGCTATGAAAAGGGCGCATTCACAGGCGCATTAAAGAGAAAGCCTGGCAGATTTGAACTTGCAAATCATGGAACCCTCTTCTTAGATGAAATCGGAGACCTGCCTCAAACCTTACAGGTAAAATTATTAAGGGTCTTGCAGGAAAGGGAATTTGAAAGAATCGGAGGCACTGAAACCATAAAGGTGGATGTAAGAATCATCTGTGCTACAAACCGAGACCTTGAAAAAGAGACAAAGGAAGGAAGGTTCAGAGAGGACCTTTATTACCGCCTGAAGGTTATTCCTATACACCTTCCGCCTCTCAGGGAGAGAAAAGATGATGTCCCTATTTTAATAAATCATTTTATTAAAATATATTCCAAAAAGATGAATAAGAAAATAACTGCTTTTTCTGATGAAGCAATGAAATACCTCCTTGATTACGATTTTCCCGGCAATGTCAGGGAATTAGAAAATATCGTAGAAAGAACCATTGCATTAAGCCCTAACCAGATAATTGGCAAAGAATATCTTCCTCTATTAAAAGAGAGAAGGCAAATAAGTGAGAACAGCGTATATGGACAAACTGCAGCAGACAGCGAACAGCAGATCCCAATTTCTAAAAAACTGCAAAAAAAAGAGCCTGAAAAAACAGTTCCCCTTCAGGATAGAATGGGAGAAGTAGAAAAGAAATATATTATAGATATATTAAAAAAGGCCAAGGGCAACAAGACAAAGGCAGCGGGAATCCTGAATATCAGCCGTAAAAACCTCTGGGAAAAGATGAGAAAATATAATATACCTGATGAGGCTTAAATTAATCCTTGACAGCCTAATCCGCAGTATGGTAATGTATTGCAAATATTGAGAATGATTATTATTCTTGATGGAATCAAAAATGACACTTGCTATTAAGGAATTATTCAGCCAAAAAGATATTAACCTTACCTCACAGCGCAAGCTGATTGCTGAAACCCTTTTAAAAAGCAGCAAACATATCAAGGCAGAGGAGCTGTATCAGCTTGTCCATAAAAAGAACTCTAAAATCGGGCTTGC
>JAHFEP010000338.1 GCA_023248415.1 Nitrospirota bacterium | reverse complement strand
ATTATGCTACTGCAAACAAGGTGGTTACATAGGTGGAGCGGAGGTGCTGATATTAAATGGGTGACACTATTTATGCTATTTACTGCTGAAGGGGACATAAATAAAACACTTACTTAGGAGGGAATATAGAGGATATACTATAATTAGTTGAAATTTGAAAAAGTGGCTCCCATGTGGGATAATCCACATACCCAATAACCTACCTGTCGGCAGACAGGAAAGAAAGGAGCCACAAATGAAGGATACCACAAAGAAGAGGAAAAAAGCAATAAGAGGGGTGCAGGAGGCATATGGGCGGCAGGAGCTTGACAATAGGCTATATCAGATACTTGCGCAGGGCAAGCAGGGTTTTGATGTTTTTATGAAAGAGATAGGGAGGATGATGGCAGAAACTATTATGTATATAGAGCGGGAGGAGCTATCAGGGCCTGACTATCAGCCCTTTAGCCCTGATATACGGAAATGGGCGAGTCAGGGAGGGTCAGTATACATAGGAGACCAGAAGATACGGATAGAACATCCGAGGCTTCGTGGGGCAGGAGGCGAGATTGAGCTTCATAGTTATAAGAAACTCAAAGAGCCTGATGGATTTAAAGAAGAGCTTTTAGGCAAGGTGTTAAGGGGCATGTCATGCCAGAAATACTCTGATACTGTAATAGAGGCTGCAGAGGCATTTGGGGTATCAGCGAGCACTATATCACAGCACATAATAGCAGCGACAGCAAAGCAGCTTAAGGAATTTAAGGAGCGGTCTTTAGCTTCCTTTATGCCCTTTGCGATATTCCTTGATACAATTCATCGTGGCGGAGAAGCGTTTATAATTGGGTTGGGTATTGATACAATGGGGGAAAAGCTGCCGTTGGGATTCTGGGAGGGATCTACAGAGAACCATGAACTCGTAGAAGAGCTGATAGCTGACATGCAGAGACGCGGATTACATGTCTCACATAGAATTATTTGGATAACGGATGGAGGCAAGGGGATTATAAAGGCATTAAGGGAACGTTTTGGCAAGAAGCTTATTCATCAGCGGTGTACCATCCATAAAGACCGTAACATACAGAAGTATCTGGCAAAACGGTATCGGAAGGAAGCGCACCGGCGGTTCAGGACGGCATTAGAGCAGAACAGCTATGAAGATGCCAGGAGGATGCTGCTTGATATGGAGAAATGGCTAAGGGGCATCAATGAGTCGGCAGCAGATTCGCTTATGGAGGCGATAGAAGAGATACTTACCCTTCATAGGTTGAAGATTCCCGGATTACTGAGGAAGACTCTCCATTCTACTAACCCTATAGAGAGTATGTTTTCCACTGTGAGGGATTGTGAGGGCAACATCAAGAGGTATCGGGACAGCAGGATGATGCAGAGGTGGTTGGCAGCGGCGCTTTTGTATTGTGAGAAAGGGTTTTATCGGGTCAGAGGGTATGCCTCAATTTCTGAGGTGATGGCAACTATAGACATGGAACAAGAGGCCAATGTCGCAGTAAAGGCTGCGGCTTGATGATAAAACTAATGGGACGCCACTTTATAATTTCAACTAAAAACTTGACAAGCTCACCTTTCACAAGCCATTTTAAAACCAAAAAAGACAGCGTGCAACGTCAGGTGAAACTGGCTGGTTGGATTCAAATTTTATTAAATTATTATAACTTAGTCTGCTTCCCTGCAAATTACTACTATTCCTTAAGTAGGGCTTTAAGTTGTGGCCAATTATTTTTGAATTTTTCCATTACCTGAACCTTGGGATGGAAACGATAACGTTTTAAGTTGCCATGTGGTTTAAACCATTTTACTAAAAAAGTAGATGGTACAAGGAAAACATCTGGGATTGTCTTGAATCCTTTCAAATCAACAAAGGCATAAAAAAGGTTTTTTCGTGCGGTGTGGGCTGCTTTATATCCGGCGTCCCATTCGTAATGATCGAACTTTTTGTTTTTTCCACGTCCACGTGTCCGAATTGCAGTTTCAGTTGTCTTGACTTGCAATGCAAGTGAAGCACCCCCATCTGCACGACTGACGAGAATATCTACCATTGGGGCATTTCCAAAAGTAATGGCGGCATGAAAATTATAGAAAGTTAATTTAGATGCTACGAAATATGTTCCCGATGCTCCAGTTAAGGCGCCTGTTCTTTTGTTCATTTCCTTACCTCCCATCTAACCAATTATTATCTGAACAACTATGTAAAAGGCTATCATAGGTTCTATGTGCAGTCAATAAAAAAAATACCTGCCGTATCTGATAAATTTTATTGCACTTTCTTCGGGACTAATATGCAGAATTG
>JAHFEP010000337.1 GCA_023248415.1 Nitrospirota bacterium | reverse complement strand
CTTCCCCCGAAATAGTGGACACACCGAAGGGTTAGGTTTACAATATAACATTGGAGGTGTAAGATGCAAGAGAGCAAAGGACACAGGAAATATGATTGTCAGTTTAAGGAAGAAGCAGTAAGGCTTGTAACAGGAGGCGGGCGATCAGTAACTGAAATAGCCCATGGGCTTGGGATACATGAGAATCTGTTACATACATGGAAACGGAAATATAAAGAAGACCCTTCAGGCAGTTTCCCTGGCAAAGGACGCTTGAAGCCTGGAGATGAAGAGTTCAAGAAGCTGCAGAAAGAAAATGCCAACCTCAAGGAGGATAGGGGAATACTAAAAAAAGTGTTGGCCATCTTCTCAAAACACCCCAGATGAAATACTGGTTTATGGACCAGCATCGCTCCTCACATGGGGTGCAGAGGATGTGCCGAGTTATTGGAGCATCAAGGAGCGGGTATTACAGATGGAAGAGACAGCAAAAGAGCAAGAGGCAAAAGGAAAATGAGAGGATACTCATGTAGATAAGACAATCACACAAGAACAGCCGTATGGCATATGGAAGTCCAAGGATTACTGAGGATATACAGATAAAGGGAATAAGATGCAGCGAGAACCGTGTAGCCCGTTTAATGAAGGTTCATGGGATTATTGCCAAGGCAAAAAAGAAATTCAAGGCCACGACGAGTTCTAAGCACAATCTGCCGGTTGCTGAGAATCTTCTGAATCAGGACTTTGTGGCAGAGAAGCCCAATACGGTATGGGTTTCGGATATTACATATATTTGGACATTGGAAGGCTGGCTGTACTTGGCAGTGATACTTGATCTGTATTCCAGACAGGTAGTTGGCTGGGCAATGAGCGACAAATTGACTGCTAACTTTGTGATTAAGGCATTATATCAGGCTATAGGGTGGAGGAATCCTGTTAGGGGATGTATATTTCACTCTGACAGAGGGATTCAATACGCAAGCGCTGATTTCCGTGATGTGCTTAACAAGCATGGTTTTATCCAGAGCATGAGCAGGAAGGGCAATTGTTATGACAATGCGGTTTCTGAGAGCTTTTTCCACACATTAAAGACAGAGCATGTATATGACTATAGATATGAGACACGTGCAGAGGCTATACAAAGTGTTTTTGAATATATTGAAGTGTTCTATAATCGTCAGAGGAGGCATTCAGCAATAGGATACCGTTCACCGATATCCTTTGGGGGTAATTTCTTCATCTCCAAAAGAGATTGCTTTAACTAACCAGGAAGCATCTAATAGCCATTCAGGGACTATTAAGGTTCTTGATTATGACAACCTTAACGGTGATATGACATGGATGATTCTATATGAAAAGAATGAAACCTTAACAAGTTCTGCTACAAGTGCTGATTTTACATATCCTTTGAATTATGGTGTTGATCACCCTGGAGCATATCCAGGTATTCCATTAGTTACACAAGATGCTCAAAGTACCGCATCAAGCGATGTAAAATATGTTCTTGCTTATAAAACTTCTAATAGTGCTATTACAAAAATAATTCTTGATGAAATTTCTATCTCTTCAGGTAGGTACCCTAAAATCTTGACTGGTTTTTCCTGTCAGTTAAATAGAGATATGATGGTATATACATATATTACAAAAAAATGGGGTGGTTCAGAATATGTTTTTGATAAAAGGGTAGTCGGGATAATAAATATCTCTGCAGGAGTGCTTCCAGAAGGACATAGACAAGAATTTGTAATAAATAATGAAAATTTTGCAATTGGAGACTTTGATTATATTCAATTAGCAGGTATCGGGATACATAAGTTTCAGTAAAAAAACTTAAAGTAGTTGCCCTACCCTTTTCTATGTGTTCATCAAATATGAAAGGGTAAAATTTGCAAAGAGAAAAGAAAATAATTAAACTTTTACAATTTTATACTTAATTGCATAATAAAGTATCAACCCTACAATAAACCCTACACCAATATTCCACAACGATATGCCTGCAGTGGCGAGCATAACATAAGCATCCTCTTTTCCCCAGCCGATACCTTTTGCAACAGATGATAGCTCAAGCCCGGCAAAGCAGAGGATGACACCGAGGATGCCAGCAGGAAAGAGTTTAAATAACACAGCTACAGAATCAGAAAATAAGAGGCCGATGATTACAAGCATTACGCCAAGGATAACAAGCGCTCCGCCTGTCTTAGCGCCGAACCTTACATGTCCTGCCATTCCCCCTGCGCCATGGCACAGCGGAATACCGCCGATTGCTGTTGAGAAGATGTTCATAAACCCATGGTCTATTGCGATTGTC
>JAHFEP010000336.1 GCA_023248415.1 Nitrospirota bacterium | reverse complement strand
TTTGCCTTTTTGAATATATCCACACAAGCTGGGTCAAGATTGTCTGCAATACCCTTGTCGCTGATTGCAGTAACCTCATCCATTGCAGCAGCAAGCTTATGATGAAGCAGATTTGTAAACCTTGACTTGTCAATCAGTCTTGCTGCGTCATCTGTAAGCTTTTCAAACTTCTCCTTTGGTGCACCGCACTTTGGACACTTCTCCGGCGGATTATCACCGTCATGAATATAACCGCAGACACCGCATCTCCATTTCATATTTTCATCCTCCTTTCAAAATTTCTTAAATTTATCCTTTGATGCGCCGCAGAGTGGGCATTTGTCAGGAACCTTTCCCTCGGCTGTATAACCGCAGAATTCGCAGATATGCACATCTCCGAGCTTTACATCCTCTCCTTTTAATGTCGCCTTTTTTGCATTCTGGTATAAAGCAATATGTATCTTTTCAGCCTCCTCTGCCCAGCCCATGCTCTTTTTTGCAGCTTTCTCATTTTGTAAATCTGCTACATTATTATATGCAGGATACATCTCTTCAACCTCAAATGTCTCTCCTGCAACAGCAGTATCCAAATTCTCAGAGGTAGCCTTTATGCCGCCTAAAGCCTTCAAATGATTAGTTGCATGAACCTGTTCTGCATATGCAATTGCCTTAAAGAGCCTTGCTGTATTTAATCTGCCTTCCTGCTCTGCCTTCTCTGCAAAGGCGAGGTATTTCATGTGCGCCTGACTTTCTCCGGCAAACGCAGCCTTTAGGTTTTCTTCTGTCATCTTTCTCATAGGATATGCTCCTTTCTATAAAACCATGAGGAAAAGAAACCGCTTCCGCTTTTTCCAACTTGAGTTTTTTATTAATGATTGCGATTTTGAGTAACTAAAGATTGACTGGGTTCTTGATTCGTGAAGTTCCCCGCAGTTTACTGCGGGGAACTTCCATTCCATGAATTTTATTATAGAACTGAATCTTTGATATAAAAAATATACGCCAGTTGTACTCTAAAGTCAAGAGTTTTTGTCATCTCTTTTCCATACCAGCAGGCTGTTTTGTTACCTGTGACGCCACAAGGCCGCTTTTGCCTGTACACACGAGTTTATGCCATACATTCTTTGGCGCAAGGAGGGTCATGCCTGTCCTTACAGGTATCTTCTCCTCTTTTCCATTGTCAAGATAGAATTCGCCTTCACCCTCATTAATAAAAAATATCTGGTCGCCTTCAGGGTGCCTGTGATAGTCCAGCACCTGGCCGTTTTTAAAGTAGTATGTGTCCTCTGTTATCTGGTCTGTCTTTAAATAGGTTACCTTGTTTACTCCGTCATCCTTAAAATCCTTCTTCTTTAATACATCTATGCAATCCATTTTACTACCTCCATAAATTTTTGTAGGGGCAATTCATAAATCGCCCCTACCTTTTCTTTAATGAGAATTCATCTTTTTTAAAAATGCCTCAAGCCCTGCGCGATGCCTGTCTTCATCCTTTGATGCTGTGTCAAAGAATTTTACTGCCTCGTCATTGCCTTCATCCTTTGCAATCTTTGCCGCATCTGCCTTGCCGGCACAGGCCCCTGTTTCGCCCTTGACCATCTTTTCAAGGTTTGACTTGGTATCGCTGATCTTGCCCTGAATCTTTGCAACCCATGCAGCATGCCATGCCTCATCCATTGCTACCTGGCGCAGGTACATGGCAATGTCAGGATGGCCTTCAATCTCTGCCTGTTTGGACATTGCAAGGTAGAGACCGACTTCACTGGTCTCGCCCTTAAAATTCATCTCTAAATTATCTGCTGTCTTAGCCATAGTATCACCTCCCTTCTTGCTTACATTTACTGCAGTACCCGTAAAATATTACATCATGCCTTATTATTTCAAACCCGCCTTTTAAAGGCGGAGATACCTTTAATTCGTCAAGGGAGCTGTCAAATACATCGTGAATCTTTCTGCATTTTAAGCATAGGACATGGTGATGCGGCGCAAGCTTTACCTCATATCTGATTACACCCTCTCTTGATGTAAATTGCGAGACCATGCCAAGTTCAATAAAGAGCTGGATGGTCTTATATATAGTGTTAAGCGATAAAGAAGGATAATCCCTTCTTATCTCTTCATATATTTCATTTATAATCGGGTGCTTTGCCTTACCAGCAAGTATCTTGTAAACAGCAAGCCTCTGCGGTGTAATCTTAACACCCTTATCTTTGCACTCAGCCATAAAATCCTTTAATTCATCCATTGTAATTATTCCTAACTGGTAAATTTTACTATCTGATAAAAATATACATCAAAGTCTTTTGCTTGTCAA
>JAHFEP010000167.1 GCA_023248415.1 Nitrospirota bacterium | reverse complement strand
ATAAATGGCTAATAAAGGTTTTAAAATCGGACGAGACGCCGGTACTGGAAGATTTATGCCTGTAAAGGAGGCTAAACAAAAGAAATCAACAGCGGTTGTCGAAACGATCAAAAGAAAGAAGTAAGTGAGGGGGGCTGATACGCCCCCTTTCATTACGTGCGTTGTTTGCCCTTCATAGAAATACTGCGCTTCTGGTATGTTAGGAGATGTCTAAGGAATAACCGGGACGGTTCTCTTTATTAAAGGAATAGCCGCAACGGATGAGGACACCGAAATTGACAGTCAGAAAGTATTGCTTCCGCCAAGCGGCGGAAAGGCGCATTAAAAGGATTATTGCTGAGTAGCGGAGAGAGGAAAAGGTTCAATGGAAAGTCAAAACATAGAATTCAAATCCGCATGGCGGGATGAATCGGGAGGAAATTTTGTCTAAAGAAATATCGCCGAACAAATATACCACGCTAATTAAACGTCTTGCGGATATTATCCAATCTGCAAGAGCTACTGCAGTTCGTCAGATTAATAAGACTCAGGTGCTTGCATATCATGAAATCGGCAGGGAGATAGTTGAGTTTGAGCAGAAAGGCAAGGCACGAGCAGGGTATGGAGAAGAACTGATAAAAAGGCTTTCAAAAGATATGACTGCCAAATTCGGCAGAGGGTTTTCGGAAAGAAATTTGAGGAATATAAGAGCATTCTATATCAGCTTCCCAATTTGGCAGACAGTGTCTGCCAAATCTTTAAAATCCGATATGGTATCTCACAAAGCTGGAATTCGACAGGCACCGTCTGCCAAATTTGACCCTATGCTTTACTGGTCTCACTATTGCGAACTATTGAGCGTTGAAAATCCTCTTGCCCGTGCATTCTATGAACAGGAGGCAGTGAATAATAACTGGTCGTTTCGTGAACTGAAACGGCAGATCAATTCTCAGCTTTTTGAGAGGTTATCTCTGAGCAAGGATACTCAGGCAGTAATGAGGCTTGCAAAAAGAGGACATATTATAGAAACTCCTGAAGATGCCATTAAAGACCCTTATGTTCTGGAATTTCTCAATCTAAAAGAGGAAACCATTTACACTGAAAGTCATCTTGAGCAGGCTATAATGGACAATCTGCAAAAATTTCTTCTTGAAATGGGCCGTAAAGACGAGATTTTTGCAAAATATGTTCTGGGAAATTTAAACAATAAGATATTTGCTTCAAAATACAAGCTTGCGCTTCCATCCGAAAAAGAGCTTGTGAGAAAAATAAAATCATTGCATCTTTTAGAGGGGCAATGGGCGAAATAACAAAGACGCTTCTTTATATTAACGGAATATCCGCAGCCAATGGGGACACCGAAATTGACATTTCATGAAGGACACACCCCTTAATCCCCTCTTAATAGAGGGGAAATAAAAAATGCCGACACCTCCGCCCTTGAGCGACAGATTGACGAAATGGTTTATAAACTCTATGGTTTAACAGCAGGAAGTAACGATTGCGTCTACACCCTGCACAAGGCTTGCTTTAAGGAAAATATGAAAGAGGGGACAGACGCTTTTGTTCTGTCAAAGCCTTTATCCTGTTGCGGAGTTCTGCTGCCTTTTCAAATTCCATCTTTTTTGCTGCGTCCTTCATCTCCTTTTCAAGGCTCTTGATTATTGCTGGTATCTCTGTATCCGGTATATACTCTGCCTCATTCTCCCTTACTAATGGCACTGTATAATAGTCCTTTTCTGCAATATCGCTTAGCACATCATAAATACCTTTCTTTATGCTCTCAGGCGTAATATTATTTGCCTTATTATATTCCATCTGAATCTTTCTCCTCCGCTCTGTTTCGTCTATTGCCTGCTTGATAGAATTGGTAAGTGTATCTGCATACATAATTACCTCGCCTGATACATTCCTTGCTGCACGGCCTGCTGTCTGAATCAAGGAGCGGAAGGAGCGAAGGAATCCTTCTTTATCTGCATCAAGGATTGCTACAAGAGAGACCTCTGGCAGGTCAAGCCCTTCCCTTAAAAGGTTTATCCCAATCAGGACATCAAATTCGCCTGCGCGGAGATTTCTGATTATCTCTACCCTGTCAAGTGTTTCTATCTCTGAATGAAGGTACTGAACGCGGATGCCGATGTCATGATAATATTCTGTCAAGTCTTCTGCCATCCTCTTTGTGAGCGTTGTAACAAGCACGCGCTCTTTCTTTTCAACCCTCTTTCTTATCTCTGTAAGAAGGTCATCCACCTGTGTTGAAGCTGGCTTTACAGTAATCTTCGGGTCCATCAATCCTGTCGGCCTGATAATTTGCTCTACAATCCTTCCTTCGCTATTTTTAAGCTCATAGGGGCATGGTGTAGCAGATACATAGACTACCTGATTTACAACCTTCTCAAACTCCACAAAGGTCAACGGCCTGTTGTCATAAGCAGACGGAAGCCTGAAGCCAAATTCAACGAGGTTCTTCTTTCTTGACCTGTCGCCTGCCCACATCCCTCCAATCTGCGGTATTGTTACATGGCTTTCATCTATTATAATTAATGAGTTCTTTGGAAAATAATCAATCAACGTTGGCGGCGGCTCGCCCTCTTTTCTGCCGCTTAAATGCCTTGAATAATTTTCTATGCCGTGGCAGTATCCGATTTCCTTAATCATCTCCAAATCAAAGCTTGTCCTCTGGTCAATCCTCTGCGCCTCAATTAGCATATTTCTGTCTTCAAAATATTTTATCCTGTCAGACAGCTCCCTCTTAATTCCTTCCATGGCAAGTTCAAGCCTGTGCCTTGGTGTAACATAATGGCTGTTTGGATATATTGCTATCTTTGGCAGACGCTTTAATATCTGGCCTCTTAAAGGGTCAATTTCATAAATAGCCTCAACAGTATCGCCAAACATCTCTATCCTGATGCAGTTATCATAAGATGCAGCAGGGAATATCTCTATGATATCTCCCCGCACCCTGAATGTGCCTCTGTGAAAATCAATGTCATTTCTTTCATACAAAATCTCAATTAGCTTTGATAATATCCTGTCCCTGTCTGTCTCCACCCCTTCTTCAATAAATAAAAGCATATTGTGATATGCCTCTGGAGAGCCGAGGCCGTATATGCATGATACAGAGGCAACAATAACAACATCATTCCTTTCAAACAGAGATGATGTTGCAGAATGCCTCATCCTGTCTATTGCATCATTTATGGATGAGTCTTTTTCTATGTATGTATCTGTCTGCGGTAAATATGCCTCAGGCTGGTAATAGTCATAATAGCTGACAAAATATTCAACAGCATTTTCAGGGAAGAATGTCTTGAATTCATTAAAGAGCTGTGCAGCCAAAGTCTTGTTGTGGACAATCACAAGCGCAGGTTTATTCACATTGGCAATTACATTTGCCATTGTAAAGGTCTTGCCAGAGCCTGTAACGCCAAGGAGCGTCTGGTGCCTGATGTCCTTTAATACACCATCTGTAAGACCATCAATTGCCTTCTGCTGGTCACCACGGGGCTTAAAATCTGAAATAAGCTTAAAATTCATAATATATTCCCTTGGGAAAAGTTTTTCCTATTTTATCCTGTAAATTTCCCATTTTTGGAAAATCTTGCTCCTAACACCCTTTCCAAATTATAATAATTTCAATATGTTAGGTTTTGGCATTGATATTGCTAATATAACATAGGATAATAGTGGATTCATATATGCTGTCACAGGGTTATAGTTTCCTCTTGAACAATATCCAAAATTGTAGTAGTGTTAATACACTTTAAAGTTGAAAATATTATGAATTATATCACTTCTCCACAATCTTTAACAGACCTATTAGAAATATCCACCTATCTGCAGGTGCAGGACAGCCTCTCCTCCATAATTGGATATGAAATATCAATTTCAGATGCCGACGGAAAGCTGCTATGCCGTCCCAGCAATGAGAACAATATATGCAGGATTGTAAAAGAGACTGCAATAGGCGCATCGCTGTGTAATGACTACTGCGGCAAGAGCATAAAAGAAGCAGTCAGAAAAAAAGAGCCGTTTCTATTCAGATGCCATGCCAATCTATACAGCTTTGCAATACCTGTTATACTTGACGGAAAATATCAGATAGTAATATTAGGCGGACATACATTCTTTTCTTACAAAGACTTTACAGCCTTTATAAAAAATATAGATGCCATTGGAATAGACAGGGCTCGGATTCTCGGCCTTAACAAAGACCTCAAATTCAGCGACAGCATGTCCTTAAAACTTGCGTGCAGGTATATCTATACCAGCGCAAACAATATGCTGAAGAATACATACTCACATAATATATTCAAGCACAAATTCTCACAGCTTTTGACGCTCTTTAATGTCAGCACTGATCTGAGCTTTGATATTCCCCATTATGAGATATACGGCATGATACTAAATGTACTCGGGATACTCTTTGATGTTAATACAGCGTCCATAATGCTTTGGGCAGAGGATGAAGGAATATTCAAGACCAAGACATCATTCGGCCAGGAGGAGGAGCTTGTTTTAAATTACACAACAGATGCAAAAAAGGGCATCTTCGGCCAAGTCATGAAGGAGCATAAGGCAATCTCTACAAAAAACAGATTTGAAATTATGGAAACAGGCCTTCCTGCAGAGATTCAATCGCTTCACATATTCCCTCTTTTTAAAGGAGAGGGTGTCAGCGGATTGATAGCCATATTCAACACTGATATGTCAGATGATGATAAAGGGATAATTGCATCCTTCTGCAATCAGGTTGCCCTTGTCCTTGAGAACCTGAAATTAAAGTCTGAGCTTCAGGAAAAGCTTAAAAACCTCTCTATCCTGATGGAGGTAAACAAGGCAGTCGGCTCTACACTTGACTTTGAAAAACTCCTGCAGATTATACTTGAAAAATCAACAGAGCTGACAAAGGCATCACAGGGTTCTTTGATGATCTATGACGAAGAAAAGCTTGAACTTGCTATAAAGGCAACAAAGGGATTCAATGAAAAGATAGTTGAGCAGTTCAGAATAAAGCCGGGTGAAGGGATTGCAGGATGGGTGCTAAAGGAAGGGCAGCCCATTATTGTAGAGGATATTGAGAGAGACGAACGTTTTGGAAAGAAGAGCCGGCCGCGATATAAGACGCGTTCATTCATCTCTATTCCATTAAAGATTAATTCAAGGATTGTCGGTGTGCTGAATATCTCAGACAAGATTACAGGCGAGGTGTTTTCAGAGGATGATCTAAATCTCCTCCTTTCCTTTGCAACACATGCATCAATAGCAATTGAACGTTCTGAATATTATAACAAGTCAGAGGTATTAAAGAAGATATCTATTACAGACCCGCTTACTGAACTGCTGAACCGCAGGTATTTTCAGGAGCGTCTTACAGAAGAGATTGAGAGGTCAAAAAGGTATAAGTATCCGCTCTCTCTCATAATTCTGGATATAGATAATTTCAAAAATTATAATGATATGAACGGCCACCTTGTCGGTGATGAAGGCCTGAGGATTACATCATCATGCATTAGAAATGCTGTAAGGACAATGGATGTTGTGGCAAGATTCGGAGGCGAGGAGTTTGCCGTGATTCTGCCGCAAACAGAAAAGGACGAGGCAAACATAATTGCAGAGAGGATAAGAAAAGAGGTTGAGAAGACCTATTATCCAATGGAAGAGACACAGCCGAAAGGCGAATTTACCATCAGCCTCGGCTTAGCCGCATACCCTAATGATGCTAATGAGATGCTTGAGCTTATAAATAATGCAGACAGGGCAATGTATGCAGCAAAAACGCAGGGCAAAAACAGGGTTATATCCTACTCACCGGATATTGCAGGTAATTATAATTCCAATCCCCTTTCATTAACTATGAATGGGACGAATGGACTAACAGCTATTCTTTAGCAAACAGGGCATCCACAAACCTATCAGCATTAAAGTCTATCAGGTCATCCATGCCTTCGCCCATGCCTATCATCCTAATCGGCATCTTAAATTCATCAACTATTCCAATTGCAATTCCGCCTTTTGCAGTGCCGTCCAGCTTTGCTATTATTAAACCGCTTACGCCGATGCCTTCATTAAAGAGCCTTGCCTGCGAGATTGCATTCTGTCCGGTAGTTGCATCTAAAACAAGAAGTGTTTCATGGGGCGCCCCAGGCAGGACATTTCCAATAACCCTTTTAATCTTTTTTAATTCCTCCATAAGATTTACCTTTGTATGAAGCCTTCCTGCAGTATCAATAATAAGAATATCCGTTCCCCTCTGCTTTGCAGCAGAAACTGCATCAAAGGCAACTGCTGATGGGTCTGCCCCTGGCTTCTGCCTTATTACATCAGCGCCAACACGTTTACCCCATGCCTCAAGCTGTTCAATGGCAGCAGCCCTGAATGTATCGCCGGCAGCAAGGAGCACATCCTTGCCCTCTTTCTTATATCTATATGCCAGCTTGCCTATGGTAGTAGTCT
>JAHFEP010000335.1 GCA_023248415.1 Nitrospirota bacterium | reverse complement strand
CTTTAAATCCGTATGTTACGCCGCAGGTCAAAATCCCTGCGCTTTTACCTGCTTCTATATCAAGAGGGCTGTCGCCAACTATTATGGCTTTCTCCTTTTTGATATTAAGAGCATCCAATACCTTTAAAACCGGCTCGGGGTTCGGCTTCTTCTTTTCAAGGCTGTCGCCGCCTAAAATTGATTTGAAATACCTGTCTACACCCAGCCCTTTCAATGTTTTTATGGATAAATTCTCAAGCTTGTTGGATATTACCGCCATTTTTTTATGAGAAAAAAACCTCAGCGTCTCAATAACACCTGGAAAAAAGAAGGTATTATCCAGCAAATGCTCGCTATAATACTCTAAAAAGACAGTTAATCCTTTATCAAAGAGATGAGCATTGGAAGGCATTAAGACCCTTTCTACAAGTTTTCTCACTCCATCGCCAACATAGCTTGTGATAATTTTCTCATCTAAAGGATTCAGGCCGAGTCTTTTCAGCGTATGATTCACTGAATTTGCAATATCTATCCTTGAATCAATCAGTGTGCCGTCTAAGTCAAATATAATCAGCTCTACCCCTCTTTTTTGAATCATAGCATAACTATATGAAAACCCCTTTACTAAGTCAACTGTTTCTGTTAAATTTAATATCCTATGAAAATCTACAAAGAGATAAAAGACCTTAAAGAAGAGCTGAAAAGACCTGTTTTGACTATCGGTAACTTTGATGGTGTGCATCTGGGTCATCAGGCAATATTGAAAAAGATTGTATCAAGGGCAAAGGAGGCAGACGGCCGCAGCATTGTGTTTACCTTTGAACCGCACCCATTAAAGGTGCTTGCGCCTGACAAGGATATCAGGCTTATTACCTCCTGCGAGGAAAAGACAAGGCTGCTTGAGGATGCAGACGTGGATGCAGTGATATGCGCCAATTTTACAAAGGAATTCGCTGAACAGAATCCAGATGATTTTGTAAAAGAGATTCTGCATAAAAAGATTGGCGTCTTTGAGGTTTATGTTGGCCATGATTATGCCTTTGGCAAAGGCAGGAAAGGGACAATCAATCATTTAAAGGAGCTTGGCAAAAAATACGGGTTTTATGTTGGAGTTATAGAGCCTGTTGCAATTGACGGTTCAATTGTCAGCAGTTCACGGATAAGGCGACTGATACTTGACGGTGATGTAGACAAAGCAGCAAGGCTGCTCGGCAGGCATTATGCGCTAACTGGTATTGTTATTCATGGCGCTGAACGAGGCCACACACTCGGCTTTCCTACAGCAAATATTGAACTCCCTGCAGAATTAATACCCAAAGAAGGTGTCTATGCAGTAACAATAAAAAAGGGCGCTATAGCGTATAACGGCGTAGCCAATATCGGCAACAAACCTACTTTCAAAAATGAGAAATTCGGTGTTGAGGCATTTCTTTTTGATTTTAACGGAAATCTGTATAATGAATGTTTAGAGATTTCATTTATAAAAAGGATTCGCAATGAGACAGCCTTCAAGAATGCAGATGAGCTAATTGCGCACATGAAGAAGGATGTATCTGCTGCAAAGGAGATATTGAAGGTAAGATAAGGTGATTAACAGAAGGGAATTTATTATAGGAAGGGGATGAATTTGTATGACTCAAAAAAAAATCGCCATGGTGCATGATAAAAAGATCGCGCTTGTTGCGCACGACAATAAGAAGAAGGACCTGATTGAATGGGCAAAATATAATAGAAAACTCCTGGCTCACCACAAATTGTATGCAACAGGCACAACCGGCGAGATATTGGAACAGGAACTTGGCTTTGAAATTGCCAAACTCCAGAGTGGACCATTGGGCGGCGATCAGCAAATCGGCGCCAAGATTGCCGATGGCGAGATCAATTTTCTCGTCTTTTTCTGGGATCCGCTCGAGCCGCAGCCCCATGATCCGGATGTCAAGGCGCTCTTGCGCATGGCGGTCGTTTGGAATATTCCCGTTGCCTGCAATCGCGCCACCGCCGATTTCATGATCTCCTCCCCATTGATGGATGACAATTATGATCGTCTTGTGCCCGATTATGATGTATATGGAACACGAAAGATAGCAGGGAACAAATGAACGGGTCAGTCCAAAGAGCTTTACCTCCTTTCCCTTTACAGTTCTTCATCTTTCAAAACACCCTTGCTAAAGGCATTGCCTTTATGCTATGTTAGACATATTATTTCCTTTTAACCCTTTGCAAAAGGACATTTATGGCAGATGGTTTTTGGTTTGAGGCGCTCTTAATCCTTTTTTTAATATTGCTGAATGGTTTTTTTTCAGGCGCGGAGATAGCAATAATCA
>JAHFEP010000334.1 GCA_023248415.1 Nitrospirota bacterium | reverse complement strand
CAGACAATATATTGCCTAACAAGGATTGGTTAAAAAAAATGGTTGAGCCTTTCAATGACCCTGAAATTGCGGCATCCGAGCCGCTTGAATATACTTATCGCAAGGCAGATGGGTATATAACCCGTTACTGCGCCCTGTTGGGGATGAATGATCCGTTATGTCTGTTTTTGGGAAACTATGACCGCTACTCTGCATTGACTGGTAAATGGACAGGGCTTCCGGTAGGTGTTGAAGATAGAAATGGGTATCTAAAAGTTACACTTAACCCTAAGGCTATGCCGACCATAGGAGCTAATGGCTTTTTAATAAGAAAAGATATTTTGGACAAAATAGGAATTGAAGATTATTTTTTTGATATTGACATCTTGTGTTCAATCAGCAGCGACCGTCCTTTGATTGTGGCAAAAGTAAAAGAAGGAATAATTCACATATTCTCAGGGAATATCTCTACATTTGCCAGAAAACAGAGAAGGAGAGTCAGGGACTATCTTTATTATAACAGGCTGAATATAAGAAAATACCAGTGGGGCAGTGTTAATAAAATCGGACTTGCTAAATTTATCTTATCGTGTTTGTTTTTGGTTCCCTTGCTCTTTCAAAGCATTCAAGGATATCTAAGAAAGCCGGACATTGTCTGGTTTTTTCATCCTGTTGCCTGCTGGATTACGCTATGGGAATACGGGTGGGGAAGGATTGGTGGAATCTTTGGCATCAGGGAATTTGGCAGAGAAGGTTGGAGGCAGTAAGTTTTTAATATTGGAAAATAATGGATAGTTTTTGGTATGCTATTAATGTTAGATCAAGACATGAATTTAAGGTATTGGATAGGCTAAGCAAATTGAAGGTTGAGGCATTTCTGCCAATTGTTGAAAGGTTAAGGCAATGGAAAGACAGGAAAAAGGCGGTGAATTTTCCTCTTTTTCCATGCTATATCTTTGTGCATATTCATGACAACCGTGAAGACAGGCTCGCTGTTTTAAAGATTACAGGTGTTGTGAAATTTCTTGGGATGATTCGGGGCAGACCTGAACCAATACCTGAAGAGCAGATAATTTCTTTAAAGAGGCTTGTTGAAAGCAAAGAGCCATTAGATCCTTATCCATACCTAAAAGAAGGGCAAAGGATCAGGATAAGGAGTGGTCTGCTTGCGGGGATAGAGGGGATGCTTGTTGAAAAACTTGGACAGCATAAGCTTGTTCTTTCAGTAGATGTGCTTAAGCAGGGTGCGGCGGTGGAAATAGACGCATCAGATGTTGAAAGGATTTAATAAGCTAAGAGCCTTATTTTTACGCAAGATGTGTGGTTATTGAGTTAAAAATCCTTATAGGTTATATTGGTAAGAATATCCCGATGTAACTGAAAGGGCGGAGCTGTGCAATAATTCTTTTTAGTGCAGAAAATTTGGAGAGTTTATTGCAGCGTTTAATATAAATCTCATTATTTTTAAAGGAGGCCTAACTTGTCAGTAGCAATTATTACAGGATCTGCAGGGCTTATCGGCTCAGAGGCAGTGCGTTTCTTCTGTGAGAAAAAATTTGATGTGGTTGGCATAGACAACAACCTAAGGAAAAAATTTTTTGGAGGCGATGCATGTACAGAATGGAACAGAAAGCAGTTGGAAGATGAATATCCAAACTATACGCATAACAATATTGATATAAGAGACAATGAAGCCGTTGGAGGAATATTTAAAAAATACGGCAAAGAGATATCTCTCATTATTCATGCAGCCGCGCAGCCATCGCATGACTGGGCTGCCTCAGACCCATTTATGGATTTTACAGTGAATGCGAATGGCACCCTTGTCATGCTGGAGAATTTTCGTCAGCATTGCCCTGAGGCGGTCTTTATCTTCACCTCTACAAATAAGGTGTATGGAGATCTACCCAATTCACTGCCGCTTATTGAATTAGATGCGCGATATGAAATTGATAGCAAACACAAATGGTTTAACGGCATAGACGAGACTATGTCCATTGACCAGTGCATGCACAGCCTATTCGGAGCTTCCAAGGTCGCGGCAGATGTCATTGTGCAGGAATACGGAAGGTATTTCAAGCTGAAGACCGCTGTATTCAGGGGAGGATGCCTGACAGGGCCTGCGCACTCGGGGACAAGGCTGCACGGATTTTTATCTTATCTCATGAGATGCTGTATCTCCGGCAAAAAATATTCTATCTACGGATATAAGGGAAAACAGGTGAGAGACAATATACATTCATTTGACCTGGTAAACGCCTTTTACCATTTCTATAAGAACCCGCGGCAGGGAGAGGTATACAACATGGGCGGCAGCCGCTACAGC
>JAHFEP010000333.1 GCA_023248415.1 Nitrospirota bacterium | reverse complement strand
TGCTGAATCCTTAGCCCTTGCATTAGTTGTAGAGGTAGAATCATTGCTGGTATCCCAGTTAATAATAGCCTCACCTGTTCTCCAGTGAACGCCATATACCCTCGCGGTTCCCCTGTTTCCAGTGGTGCAGATATCTGTTGATATTGTTGCATCAGGGTTAAATGTTGTATAATAGGCGCCGCCAGAAAACACGGTTGTTGATGCAAGGACCTTTTCCTCGCTGTTCAGGTCTAATTTTATAAACCAGCCGTCCTGTTCATCACAGCCAGCCACACTCTTTTGCCAGCCGAGGTTAGAAAGCAGGCAGTTTATTTGTGATGGTGTTTCTGATGCCTGCAGTGAATCATCTGTTACATCTGTCAGATAGCTTTCGGTTGTTGTATATGTCTGGTTCTTGTCCTTTACAGCATACATTCTGTCTACCTGAGCCGGGTTTGTAGCATTATCTGTATTCGTCCTTACAGGATGCTCCCTGTCTCCTGTGCCAAAGAAGAGCATCGTAAAGGGCTTGTTATTCTTATCTGCTTCAAAGGTTACTGCTGGCTCATAGAATATCTTTCTCTTATCACTTGAAATATTGGATGTGAACAATAGCTTGCCCTTCCAGTTGCTTACATCTCCTTTCACATCAAACCGCCACATCTTCGCACCGGTATCGCCCACATAAAACCTGTCTATATATGTATCATCATTTGCATCAATAGCGCTTACAGTGCTTGGAATGGAGTGGAGCATATTAGCAGTATTATCAGCATTTGTATAGCCCCAGAGCTTTCTTCCGCTGTTTGTAAAACTCGGTGTTCCAGAGCTGATATCTGCAATCTCAATTACATAAACACCCCTTCCCTTTGTGTCTGCGCTTGCTATGCTTGGCGGCTCAAGGTCTTGATTGTCATTATTATAACCCGCGCTGATAAACATTGCCGCCCTCTTATCAGTTGAAGAAAGTTTTATCTTGCCAATTATCGGGTCTGCAAATGTTTCCGAAAGCTCAGTATACCATGTTGTAGAGGCCGCATCAGGGTCTGCTGCGAGGGGCTTCCATAATCCATTCTCGCTTAATCTCCACATAAATTTTGGGTTATTCGGATCCGTAACATCAAGGGCATAGTAGGACTGCCCGCCCCTTCTTTCGCCAAAGAGCAGGACTACCTTATCATCAGCAATGCTGATATATCCGTCCTTATTTTTATCATAGATATATGCCTTTGGCGCGCCGTCTACAAAGTATGTATGTATAGAACCGTTAAGGTATCTAAGGTTGCCTAATTTATCAGGCGGTATGAATCCCCACAGCTCCTCGCCATTGCAGTCTTTATAGGCATGGAGCATCCCGTCATTCCCGCCAACATATATAATAGTCTTGTTTACAGAGCAGCTTGATTCATTTGCTGTATTAAAGGTGTATCTTGCATACTGTACAACAAGCGGTTTTGAATGTAGCACATCGCCGAGTATCCAGCTACGCTTGTTGGTGGAATTATTATAAGAATCCTCTCCATGAACATATCTTACCAGCTTATCCTTTTCAGTACTGTCTGCAACACCAAGTATAGCAGGTGTAATGTTTCCATTTGTAATTGTAAAGGCATTAGATGTATCTGCAAGATTTACATTTGTGCCAAGATAGGTGTATAGATTCCTTGCTGTTGATCTATTATACAACTGTATTCCAACACCGCCTGCCTCAACCTGGCCGCCGTCAATTGCTGTTCCCCAGAATGAGATAGAATTATCCTTAAAGCTCCCATTGCTATTAGTCGCCACATTGCCGTCCTTGTCAGTAATCTCTAAATCATTGCTGCTATTTACCCTCAAGCCGTATTTTTTAAGATTCCCGCTCCAGAAGCCTGTTATGCTCGGCTTAAAGAATCCAATATACACCCGCTCACCGCTATAAACCTTGTTTTCAGGGCTTACAGGAACAACAGGCGCAACAAATGATGTGTTGTCTGCCAAAATATTTGCAAATATCTTTGTTAAAGCGCTGCTTAAAGTTGTAATATCACTTGCTAAATATGCCACGCCGCCGCCATTATTTGCTGTGTCCTGAAGCAAATCTACAGCATCTTGATCAGCGCCTGTCAGGCCAAAGCCTATGGTATAGGTAATAACATTCTGCTTGCCTGTTGTCTTTGCATCAGCGCTATCCGGCAAAAGGTCTGTATTATACATATACCATGCCACATCATCAAGATAGTCAGAGCCATTTGACCCTTGGGTTGTTACCTCAGGGCCATCGCCGTCGCAGTCGCCATTGTTGCAGATAGTTTGAAGGACATTATCCCTGTCCTGAGTAGACATGC
>JAHFEP010000035.1:3389-18601 GCA_023248415.1 Nitrospirota bacterium | reverse complement strand
ATTGAAGCGGCAGAGGAAAGGGAAATAAGAAATATGGAAAGTGCCCCACTTCTTAAATAAATGTCGACCTAAAATGACTAATATCCGAAATTGCATATTAGTTGTTTGCAATGTATAGTCTGGGACTGTAACTGTCTAATAACTGGTTATGGTTGAAAAAATAAATAGATGGAGGTAAAAATGCCAAAGGTTTTTCATAGGCAGGATATGACGTTTGAGAAAAAGAAATCGCGCATTCCTGAGTTTGAGTGGCATATGAGCCCCAGACTGGGGAAGCTCGTGAATTCTAAAAACCTTGAATTTTACATTGTGTCGTTGGACTCTGGCAAATTTTCATTCCCTTATCATTTCCACCGCGCCTCCGAGGAATTGTTCATGATCATTTCAGGGGAGGCGACACTTAGATTACCGGCAGGATTTGAAAATGTCGTCAAAGGAGACATTATTTTTTTTGAAGAAGGTCCTTCTGGTGCTCATCAACTTTATAACCATAGTGACTCACCCTGTGTTTATCTGGATATAAGAACAACCTTTGGCATAGACGTTTGTGAATATCCCGACTCAGGCAAAATTAATATCCTTCCCTTTCTGGAAGTATTCAAGAATTCCTCAAAGGTGGATTATTATAAAGGCGAAGAAGACGTGGCAAAGAAGTGGCCTAAGCAGACCATGCAGAAGTGGCCAGCCAGTCAAAAGAGGAAAAAATAGATAACGGCATTGAAGACAAAAAAAAAGAGAAGCAATTAACTGCAAAGAAAATTTAAGCCATGGAAAGAAAATGAAAACAACCCATAACAACCGGCTCGACCAGACGCGGGAGTAGCCTGACACATTTTTCATTCTTGCGTTTATGGCCTGCGCTGGTCATCTGAAACGTTCGACAAAGAAAGGAAATCATATATGAAACGAATCCTCTTGCCGATGGTCATCATCGTCGCAGTTGCCATTCCGGCGTTGTCCCAGACAAACCCATCAACGGTGAGGATAAGAGGGTCAAATTTTCATTGTTTACAGCTTTCCACAGCTTTGCGACCCCATAGCTTTGCATAGCTCATGTTTTAGATTGAAAAAAAGGCATGAAATGTTCTAAATATTACTAATGAGCCCTTCAATAATAATTATGGAATAATCAAGTGCGTTTTTTCTGCCGCAAGGATATCTATCCTCTCCTTTCGTTCCTTAAGAGCTTTTCCCTTAAATTCTCATACTTTAATCATAGCTTTCTTTGAGAATTGCAAAATAAAATATAATATAATAACAGTTTGACACAGTATACTTTGTAGGCTATACTTTAATTAAAGGAGAATGTTATGATATTTACTGTCACCATCTCTGAACTTGCACTTTTCCTTGCTGCCATAGCCTTTTTTATATTGGTAATATATCTTATCCCTGCCATTATCCAGCTTCGAAATACAGCAAAGGCGATTGAAGATTTTTCACAGAAGGCAAAGGAGGCAGCGGAGAATATAAATTCGCTGGTCAAAAAGGTTAACGGCCATGCAGATGAAGTGGGTGATGTGGTAAAAAAGATTACAGATGTGGGACGTATATTGGTAAACCAGCTAAAGGTGCCTGTAATCACAATTGCAAGCATTATAGCAGGTATTGAATTTGTTTTTAAACATCTCAGAAAAAAGGAGGGCGATAAAAATGTCAGAAAATAACAGCAATACATTAGGTGTGATGTTGGCATTTGTTGTTGGAGGGGTTATCGGGGCAGGACTTGCTCTGCTGTATGCCCCATCATCAGGAGAAGAGACAAGAAGGCGATTGAGGCTGGAAGCGGAGCGGGCGCAGGGTAGGGGAATGGAAGGTTATAAAACAGCAATAGATACACTTGAAGAAGGCGTGGGCAAGGCCAGAGAGGTTATTGAAGAAATGAAAGGAGAGGTCGCAGCAGCTTATCAAGCTGGCAAAGAGGCCTACCAGAAGGAAAAGGCAAAGCATACAAAGGAAGCCGTATAGCGAACAAAATACCCGCCTTAGACATAAGGCGGGTATTTTAAAGAATTACACTTTGCAGCCAATATTAAGCAGTTGCTATTGCAAATGATATTTATTTAACAACCATTCTATCGCCTTCTTTCACCCCCTCAATTATCTCAACATGCACATCATCTTTTTCGCCTGTCTTGATTCTTCTTTTTTCCCTTTTGCCATTATTTAAAACATAAATAAAATCTCCGTTCTCATCCTGCTGGACAGCCTTTTTAGGCGCTATTAAGGTCTTTTCTTTCTCAATAATTATTATCTTTGCGTCAACTGTCATTCCAAGTGTAAGTCTTCCTGTTGGGTTTAATTCAATCTCTGTTTCCAATACCTTTTTATCCATAATCTCTTTTGGGTCATTGGATTTTATCAGCTTCTTGCCGACCATCATGCCTATCTTGGTAGTCTTCCCATAAAATCTTTCAGCAGGATATGTATCAGTTGTAACATAGGCTGTCTGCCCAATCTTTAATTTTCCTATATCAGATTCATCTACCTCTACCTTAGCCTTTATCTTACTTATATCAGCAAGAAGCAGTATTGTCTCAGGAGGGCCAAGATTGCTTATGACCTCTCCCTCTTCTTTATATTTTTTTACAATAGTGCCAGAAAAAGGGGCACGTATAACAGTGTTTGATAGGTTAGCCTTTAGATATTCCAGAGATGCCTTTGACCTTTTATATTCGTCTTCTGAATCCTCGTATTCCTTTTTTGATATTATTCCGTCTTCATAAAGATTCTTAGCCCTCTTCCAGTTTCTCTCTGCCTGTGAAAAAACAGTCTCAGACTCTTTAACCTGTGCATCCAATTCCTCGCTGTCTAATAAAACAAGCGGCTGGCTTGCCTTAACAATATCTCCTTCTTTTACTAAAATACTTTTTATCCTGCCTGTTATCTTAGCGCTCAGCTCTGCCTGATTTACCCCCTCTATCTTTCCTGTTGCAGCAACAACCTGGCTTATCTTACCGTATTGCACTAATACTGTGTTATTGTTTTCTCTTGTCTTTAATCCAAGAAACAGAATTACTGCGCTTATTAAAATAACAATTAAAATGATGATAAATTTATTTTTCAATTTTTATTTTCACCTCTTTTTTGAATTAGCGCCGTTTTTCAATCTCCCGTCCTCCAGATAAAGCACCCTGTCAGACATATCCATTATTCTGTTGTCGTGAGTAACAATAATAACAGAACTCTTTTCTTTAACAGAGAGGTCTCGCAGCAATTCTATAACTGAATGTCCGGTTTTTGAATCTAAATTTCCTGTCGGCTCATCTGCCAGAATAATAGAAGGCCTGTTTGCCAGTGCCCTTGCAATGGATACACGCTGCTTTTGTCCTCCGCTTAGGTCCATTGGCAGAAAATCAACCCTGTCTCCAAGTCCGACCCTTTCTAATAATTGTTTTGCCTCTTCCTTTGCCCTTTTTCCCTTTATGCCTTTCAGGTTCAATGAGACCTCAACATTCTCTAACGCAGTCAAAGCAGGAAAAAGATTGAATGCCTGAAATATAAAACCAATATATCTGTTCCTGATCTCTGGCAGAGAATGTTCATCCATCTCATGCGTCTTGATTCCTTTTATTATTACCTCGCCGCTTGTCGGCCTTAATATGCACCCCATTATAGAAAGCAGTGTTGTCTTGCCGCTTCCTGACGGGCCCATTACAGCAACGACCTCTCCGCTCTTTACATTGAATGATACATCATCTACTGCTATGACTTCAACAGAGGCTTCATGGTAAATCTTTTTTAATCTTTTTACTTCAATATTATTTTCTTCCATCTTAAACCTTAAATACAATTGCAGGGTCTATCTTTGTCGCCTTTCTTATGGATATGAAAGATGCAGAAATACACATTAAGAGAGTAAGAAAAAAGACAGACACTATCAGATAATTCGGTATAATCATGGCAAGGCCTGTCTTTTCATATCCCTTAATCAAAAACTGTGTTATAACAAACCCAACAATATAACCTATAACCGCGTTTACAATCGCCTGCTCAAAGATTATCTTATATATAAAAAGGTTATTTGCGCCTATTGCCTTTAGTGTTCCATACTCTCTTAAATGCTCTATTGTAGATGTGTAAATGGTCTGGCCTACAATAACTATGCCAATGGCAAAGCCCATAAATGCAGTCATCAAAAATCCCATGCCCATGCCTGTTTCAACTGTCCAGTACCACCTTGTCCTGTTTGAAAACTGCCTGCTTGTGTAAACATCAACACCCTTCAACCTTTCGTTTAATCTCTGGACTATTTCATGGATATTTTCAGCAGGGTCTGTTTTAACAAGTATAAAGACCGTGCTGTCCTGCCCAATGTATGAGGCAAGGCCCTTTGCAGTATCATAGGAGGTAAAAATAAATGGCGCAGTAGTGAATGATTTTATTCCTTTGGTTATACCAATAACCTTTACCTTCTGGTTCATAACCTCTCTTTCATCACCTATGTGGAACTCGCCCATCTTTTTTTCTGCAGATTCATCCATAATAATATGCTTGCCGCCTTTTACATCTGATGCCCTGCCCTCCTTCATATTCCATGGTCCGCCGATGCCAGAATTAGGGTTATAACCTATTATTTCTACCTGTTCTGTTCCGCCCTCCTTTCGCTTCATTACACCCCATGCAAGTATAAATTTTTCAGCATGCAGGACGCCCTTTGTCTCCCTTGCAAGATTTATCTTTGTCTCAGGGAATGCCTGCGCCCAGTCAAAATTTGGCGTGTTCTTTGATGTAATCCATATATCTACATCAGTATTGTCAATGACAATAGAGGCGTTTTGCATAAAACCGAGATATATCCCTACCTGTGCAAAGATAAGTACAACAGAGAAGGTAACGCCAATAAGGGTGATAATGAACCTTATCTTATCATGAAACAAATTTTTTCTTGCAATAGAGACCATGGTTTATTTCTTCTTGACGATGCTTTTTAGCACAAAATCAAGTGCACCCTCAATGATAAAGTTCAAATGCTCCTCTGGAAACATAATGCATCGTTCTCTTATGACAAGAGATGCAATGCCATGAGTAAGAGACCAAAAGGCAAATGCTGCAACATCAAGATTTGCTTTTTTTAAATATCCTGCCTCAATGCATTCTTTAATATTCTTCTTGAGAAATTCAAATGAGCGCAATCCTATTTCCCACTCCTCTTTCTCCTTTATCTTCTTTGCAGGCCCATTCATAATAAACATGAGGTCATAATATTTTGGATTTTCCAATGCAAATTTAGCATAGACCTTTCCATGTTTCCTAAGCCGCCTCCACGGATCTTTTATAGTAAGTATTGTTTGCTGCTGTTTGTAAAGCTTTTCAAAGCCGATGTCATGGAGGGCATAGAGGATATCATTTTTATCTTTATAGTAAAGGTAAATCGCTGCGGGGCTATACTCAATCTTCTCTGCTATGCGGCGCACAGTGATATTCTCAAACCCCTCCTCAAGAAACAGCTTTATCGCTGTCTCAAGGATAAGGCTGCGCATCTCTTTCTTTTTACGCTTTTTTCTCTCTAAAATTCCCATAGGCTCAATTAATATAAACAATGTTTAGTAACTGAACATAATTTAGCAAAATGATTAATAATTGTCAAGCTTTTACTTTTTACAAAAGACAGATAAAATATTACCAATAATCTTCTTGAAAGTCTTAAATAAGTATGATTTAATTACTGCTAAAACATTGGCTGAGTCCGACCAAATATGATGGTCTGTAAAGAAATATTTTTTTCTGCCACTACAGGCGTGGAAAGGAGGTTTGGAAAGGGTCTTTTAGTTATAAAGGGTTTGAGGGTTTTGAAATCATTATAACCTTATTTACCTGAAATACAGGTGAGAAAAAAAGGAGGCGGTATGAGGATTAACAGGTTTTTTTTATTGGTTATTGGTTTATTGATTACCTTTGTTTTAATAAGCAGCGCTGCAGTAGTTGAGGCATCCAAGCATACTGTTAAACTTTCTGGAACAAGGTTTGAGATGGATGTTCCTGCTAACTGGCTGCCGGGCTATAAGGACTTAGATGAAAAACTTCTGATGATATACTTCAAGGACCCAAAGAGCGGAGCAACACTTGAAGGCGTTTATCTGCGCAAGGTTCAACCTGCTACCTTTACCCTTGCAGACTTTAAAAAATGGAGGATTGAGGCAGAGAGCAAGCGGTATGAGGGAAAAGACCACAAGGTTGTGAAAGAAGGCGATTTGACAATTGCAGGAGAGAAGGGTAACTACATCCTCACAACATGGAAGGACGGCGGCAAGGAGTTTGAAAAGCACACAGCCCAATACCTGAAAGACGGCAAGCAGTATATGGTAGTCCTTCACGGCGAAAAGGGAAAGGCAGACAAAAAGGTCTTTGACGAGGCAGTAAAGTCCTTTGTTTTGGGGAAGGAGTAGGAATAGGCTTTTTCTATAAGCTGGCGGCTTTGCCTATACGCATAGACAAGCCGCCAGTCAGTATTGACTTATAACGAGTTGGGTGTTATCATCCAGTAAATGGCGAAGGCTTCTACAAAAGGGTCAAACAAAAGATACATAATACCTTCTATAATTTTCCTTTTTTTTATCTTAATAATATATTTCCTTGGCAATATCATCTTCCCATTTTTTATTGCGGCACTTTTTGCATATCTTTTAAATCCAATGGTGACTTTTCTTGAAAAAAAGAGGGTGCCGAGAGCGGCCTCAATCCTCCTGATTTTTCTTGGAGTGATATTTATTGTCACAATCTTTATTATTATAATTCTGCCAGTTTTAATGAATGAAATTGACATTCTTTTTAATAACATGCCGAGATATATAGAGATTATACAGCAGAAGATAATTCCATATTTAGAAGAAACTTTTAAGATATTTATTCCCAAAACATCTGATGAAATCCTTCAGGAACTCAGGACGAGGATAATGGGATTATCACCTGATTTTATCACATGGCTGTCGTCATATATTTTAAAGGCATTTTCAAGCACCCTAAGTTTCTTCCTTGGAATCTTGAGCTTCTTTATTGTCCCTGTAGCAGCCTTCTATCTGCTAAAGGATTACAATAAGATTAAGGAGAAGGCAATAGAGTTGATTCCAAAATCATATAAGAAAAAGGCGCAGACGCTTTTAAATGAGGTGGATACTGTCTTAAAGGGCTTTATCATTGGCCAGCTTTTTGTCAGCCTCATCCTTGCTGTTATATACAGCACAGGCCTGTGGATTATTGGTGTTGACATGCCTGTTGTTATTGGCATCATCTCCGGTCTTGCCAATATGGTGCCTTATCTCGGCCTGATTGTTGGGATATCAACAGCAGGGAGCATGGCATTCTTAAAATTTCAGGATTTTTATCACCCTCTGTATGTTATAATATTATTCAGTGCTGCGCAGGGCATTGACGGAATGCTAATCTCTCCAAGGATAGTTGGAAAAAAAGTAGGCCTTCATCCAGTTGCGATATTAATGGCAATATTTATTGGAGGCAAGCTATTTGGCTTCTTCGGCATACTCCTATCAGTGCCGGTAACAGCAGTATTGAAGGTCTTTGCAAAGGAGTTGATACGAACGAAATAATTAAATTTATATTATTCTTGTCATTCCTGCGAAGGCAGGAATCCAGTCCTTCGACAAGCTCAGGATGAGCGGATGTCTGTCTCCGTTCATGGTGAGCCTGTCTAACCATGTATTCCCGCTTATCCTCCGCTACTCTATAGCTACGGAGTAGCGCCTGCCTGTCGCAGACAGGAAAGATAGCTCAAAAACTCTGCGGGAATGACATATTTGAGGATTCAATTATACTTTAGGATGTAAGCTATTTATTAATCAAAATAATACGCTATTTAATTAGTGGTAGAAAAATGTTAACAAAAGAAATGATTAAAAAAGGGGCAAATATCGTTTCAGTTGATGAAAACAGCATTGCCTTTGCTGCTGGAATCAGGCATGGTGATATGCTTGTTTCTATTAATGGCAATGCAATATCTGACCCTATTGATTATAGATTTTATGAGGCTGAGGAGTTTTTAAATCTTCAGATAATGCGTGATGATATTCTAAAAGAAATAGAGATAGAAAAGGCAGAGGATGAGGATATCGGACTTGAGTTTGAGCAAATGCAAATCAAGAGATGTCCTAATAAGTGCGTCTTTTGCTTTGTTGACCAGATGCCAGATGGCTGCAGGGACAGTCTTTATATAAAGGATGAGGATTACCGCTTCTCCTTTCTCTACGGAAGTTATATAACCCTGACCAATCTTACTAAAAAGGATAAGGAGAGGATATTTAGCCAAAGGCTGAGTCCGCTTTATATCTCTGTTCATGCCACTGATAATGAACTTCGCAGGAAGATGCTTGGGAATAAAAAGGCTTCTGACATCTTAAAGGAGATAGAGGAGTTGACGCGGCACAGGATATTTTTGCATACACAGATTGTCCTCTGCCCAGGGATTAATGACGGCAAATATCTTAAAAAAAGCATTAATGATTTAAAAGGTTTTTACCCATTTATATCCTCTATTGCCATAGTTCCTGTTGGTCAGACAAGGCACAGGATAAATAGGTTAAGGCCGGTTGATGCAGATTATGCAAAGAAGGTGATTACGCTATTGACTAAAATCAAGGCTAATATTAAAAAAAAATTAGGAGATGATATATTATTCATTGCTGATGAATTTTACATAAAGGCAGGAATGGATTTTCCAGATATAAGTGAGTATGCAGATTTCCCGCAGATTGAGAATGGTGTTGGTCTTGTGCCTTTATTTCTTTCTGAGTTTGGGGAGGCTCTTACTAAAATAAAGAAAAAGGCTGACTCCAGCAAGAGGTTTTTTGTAGTAACAGGTGAATCATTTGCGCCGTATTTAAAAGAATGTGCTGCTAAATTAAAAAGGTTTAATTTTGATATTGATGTTATAGCAGTCAAGAACAATTTTCTGGGCGAGAGTGTAACAGTTGCAGGTCTTTTAACAGGTCAGGATATTCTTAGAGCCTTAGAAAATATTAATGATAAGAGAACAGTCTTAATACCATCTGTAGCATTAAAGGAGGCATCTGACAGGTTTTTAGATGATATAACTGTTGAGCAGTTACGAAATGAAAGCGGCATGGAAATCCAAATTGTAAAGGCAGATGCACAGAGCTTAGTTAAACAGCTTTTACATTGTTAGAATACATATTTTGTCATTCCGAGCGGAACGAAGGAATCCTAATCCCCCTACATCCCCCTTTATTAAAGGGGGACAAGAGGGGGATTATGAGATTGCCACGCTCCCTTCGGTCGCTCGCAATGACACCTATTAATAATATATGAAAATTACCGGTAAGACAAAAATAGTCGGCATCTTCGGATATCCAATTGAGCATACCTTTTCACCTCTTATGCACAATGCTGCCTTTTCAACATTAGGGCTTGATTACTGTTATATTCCATTTGAAGTAAGGCCAAAGGATTTAAAAAGCGCTGTAGAAGGCATCAGGACATTAAATATAAGAGGCGTGAATATTACAGTGCCGCACAAAGAGGCTGTAATTAAATATCTGGATGAATTGTCTGAAGAGGCAAAACTGATTGGCGCTGTTAATACAATTGAAAACAGAGATGGCAAGCTGATTGGCCATAATACTGATGGAAGGGGATTTATAAAGTCTCTTTGGGAAGATGCAAAGACAAAGGCAAAAGGAAAAAAGGTTTCAATACTTGGCGCAGGCGGTGCAGGAAAAGGTGTTGCTGTCTCATGTGCATTGGAAGGGGCCTCTGAAATTATTATAGCCAACAGAACAATCATGAAGGCTGAAGAGCTTGTGAGATATCTGGACAGGCATTTTAAAAAGACACAATTTTCAGCAATTCCATTAGTAAAGCAACAGCTCTCAAATGTTATTGCTGAATCAGACATATTGATAAATGCTACATCCCTTGGTTTGAAAGGGAAGGGAATGTTGCCGATTTCGTATAAGGAGTTGCATAAGGACTTAGTTGTATATGATTTAATCTATAACCCGCTGATTACGCCTTTATTAAAAATTGCGAGAAGGGCAGGGGTTAAAAAAGTTGTTAACGGTATTGGCATGCTTATTCATCAAGGTGCCTTTGCCTTTGAGATATGGACAGAGAAAAAGCCGCCTGTGGATGTAATGAAAAAGGCAATCTTATAATTCCATTAGTTAAGAATGACATTTTAGTCACCTCCTTTAGCATACACTTCTTCTGTTGCTTTAAGAACCTTATTTAAATAAACCTCTGATAATTCCTGCTTTTTTAATTTTTCTTTTACAGATTTGGCTCCTTCATTATAAGCAATCACTACAACTTTGCTATCATTAATGCCTTTAAATCTTTTTTCCAGCAGTCCGAAGTAGGCTGCCCCTAATTTAATGCTAAATTCTTTGTCTTTTAACAATTTCCATATAATCTTATCATCAGATTCAGGTATCTTGATTTTGAAATATCTTGCAGCATCTCTGACTGCTGAGACCTTCATTTGGGTAATTCCAAATGAGGGGTCTAATTCACCTACAATATATTTGCCATCATTTGATTCAACTTTGATAATCCCTCTAAATAGTCTCCTTCCTTCAACGTTCTTTATATAAATCTTAGAATATTTCTTTGACAGCTCATCAAGCTCAGACGCTTGACAAACGGAACTGAATAATAACCATAAAAGTAAGATGCTAACTATTTTCATCATCATCGTAATCATCATCCTTCCTTATTATAAGTCTTATATATCCTATAGAACTTATAATTTTAATGGTCTACCACCTGAATATTGTTACACCCATCTTGATTTCGTTCTTGTTCATTGACATATACACAGGGATGTCTGTTTTATAATAGACCCTGTATACTGTGTATAGAGAATGAACAACTAAGAAGGATATCACATAGTCTCTGTCAAGGCCTGCCTTGTCCATCATCTCTATGTCGCCGTAATTGTCATTGGGGTGCAATATGCCATCATCTACTGCATATAAGAGGGCATTAATAACATTAAAGGCAAGCAGTCCGATTACATATTCATTGTCCTTTGGTATATCCTTTGTGTTTAATATTATCTCTGTTGATAACACCTGTGATGCCAGACCAGCAGAGGCAAGCTCATATCTTTCGCTGTTAGATGTATTGTTTGATGTAACCCATGTGCTTCCAAATCCCTTCTGCCATTTAAAGGGTGTTCCATTGACCTCTGCAACTGCCTGATGCGCTGCCTCATGAATTACATATCCGCTTCCTACACCAAGTGCAAATTTCAGATAATCAAAGGCAAAGGCTGTAGATGTAAAGCTAAGAACTAAGAAACTAAGAGTTAAAACCATTGTTAATAATTTAATCCTTTTCATTTTTTTCCTCCTTGCCGCCATGTACTACCGCGGCCTTCTTGATTGTTTTTAGATGTGTATCAATCCTTTCTATAAGCTCATTAAAACTGAAGGGTTTTTCCATAAGCTGGACTTCGTTGCACTCGGTCATTTTTTCAATTAGATTTGAGTCTTCTTTAATGGTTGTGATGATAGGGAGTGTGTTGTGATTGATGAGTCTTTTTAAGGCAGTAAGTAACTGCTCCTTGTTATTGAATGAAGTCTCAAGGTTGATAATGGCAATGTCTAAGGAATTTTCAAATTCTGTCAATGGATTGATATCAATGAGTTCTACTATTCTAAAACCTCTCTTCTTAAGAAGAGAACTGATTCCCTTTCTGAGTCTTCTGTCTTTATCTGCTATCAGGATTGTCTTCATTGCAACCTCCTGCCGTTGAATAGTGCAGATAGCTTGCCAAAATCCTGTTTTAGAAAAAATCCTGAAAAATCAAATAGTTAGAAAATTAAGGGGGTTGGTTTTTGGCCTATTTTTGTGATTTTGGAATCACAAAAATGAGAGATTACGGTTAATACTTAAAAGTTCTTATTTTCCGAAGAGTTGTATTTGTTGCGATGTGATTTAAAAATCACTATGGTGTGACTAATGAAGCAGGATTAGGAATGAAGATTGAGCACTTTTATCTTTCTGTGAAGGGTTTCACGAGCAATACCAAGCTCTTTTGATGCCTTGGTTATATTACCGCTATACTTTTGGAGGGTTTTTTGGATCAGCTCTTTTTCATATTCGTTTGAGATATTTTTAATAAGGTTTTTCATTGGAAGGTCTTTGTTCTGTGGTGTTATAGCATGTTTTGTGTTTATAATATTGTATTTTGTGAGTTCCTTTACCTCTATATTATCTTTATCTGCAACAAGAACAAGTCTTTCAATAACATTTTCAAGTTCTCTTATGTTCCCCCTCCACTCTGCATTCTGTAAGAGCTCAATTGCTTCTTCTGAAAGTTTAATATTTTTGTTTTTCATGCTGTTATACTTTTTAAGAAAATGAGCAATTAAAAGAGATATGTCATCCCTTCTCTGCCTTAAAGGCGGGAGATGCATTGGAAGAACATTCAGCCTGTAAAATAAGTCCTCCCTGAACCTGCCATCTTCAATCGCCTTTTCAAGATTGGCGTTTGTGGCTGCAATTATGCGGACATCAGTTTTTATATTCTCTGTGCCGCCGACCCTTGTAAATTCCTTTTCCTGCAGAACGCGCAGCAGCTTACTTTGTAAATCTAATGGAAGGGTTCCTATTTCATCAAGGAAGAGTGTTCCCTTATCAGCAAGCTCAAGCTTTCCGAGTTTTTGCTTGTAGGCATCAGTAAATGACCCTTTCTCATGTCCAAAAAGTTCGCTCTCTAAGAGATTTTGTGTTAATGTTGCGCAGTTTATAGGTATAAAAGCCTTTGCTCCCCTTGGCCCGTTAAAATGTATTGCCCTTGCAACAAGCTCCTTTCCTGTGCCGCTTTCGCCTGTAATAAGCACAGTTGACTGCCCATCCTTTGCTAACTTATCTATTAATTCAAATATAGTCTTCATTGCATCGCTCTTTCCAACTATATTATTAAAATTGTATTCTTTCCCTATCTCTTCAAGAAGTGTTTTGTTCTGCTCGCTTAGAATAACATTTTCTTTTGAGAGCTTTTGATGTTCAATGGCCTTCTCAACGCGGATTAATAATTCTTCTCTGATATTCTCTTTTCTTAAAAAGTCTGTTGCGCCTTCTTTCATTGCTTCTACAGCATCTTCAATTGAACCAAAGGCGCTTATTATCATAACAATACTTGAAGGATTTTTCTCCTTTGCCTTTTTTAAAACCTCAATACCCTCTTTTCCAGAAGGCATCTTCAGGTCAGTAATTATTAAATCAAAGTCCTCCATGTTTATACTTTCAAATGCCTCCTTTGCAGACGACGCCTCCTTTACCTTGTAATTTGACTTTATTAAAGGAATTGCCACAGCCTTTCTGTTTATCCTGTTGTCATCTACTACCAATATCTTCATTTCTTAAAACCCTTCCTGTTTCAATGGCAGATGCAGTGTAAAAGTAGTGCCTTCATTAATCTTGCTGTTTACCTTTATTGTGCCGCTATGCGCCTCTATTAACTTCTGAGTGATGGTAAGTCCAAGCCCGCTTCCGCTTGATTTCGTTGTAAAACAGGGTATAAATATCTTCTCCATGCTTTCCTGTGGGATACCGCACCCGGTATCAGAGATATTTATTTCTATCATTGGGTTTTCCTGAGCTGATTCTATCAGAGCTGTTGATATAGTTAATTTACCGCCATTATCCATTGCTTCAACAGCATTTAGTATTATATTAAGCAGCGCACTCTCAATATATGTTTCATCGCCTTCAACAACTGGAATAGCCCCATGTTTGTTTTCAATAAAGATACCTTTTTCCTTTATCAGGCCGGTGTTGCGTTTTAAGATTTTATTTAAAATAGAATTAATATTAATCTGTGAAGGTAATATATTTATATTTCTGTATACCTCCTTAAATCTTTTGAGGAAGGCCATTAATTCATTTATGCCATCCTTTAATTCATCTGCATAAGTCCTTCTTTTGTCATCATCTGGTATCTCCTGAATCAACAATTCAGAAAACATATCCAGTCCTGATATTTTATTTCCAATTTCATGGCCAATATTTCTGGCTGCCTCTCCAAGGAGTATCAGATTTTTTGACTGCCTGAGCTTTTCAGCCATTGTCTTGAATCTTGTTACATCAGTAAAGAGTATTAAGATACCAGACCTGTTGTGGTCATAGTCTTTTAATAATGATGTCTTTGCCCTTAATATAAACGATTCATCCTTTGAATTGGTGTATCTTATATTATCGTAGTCAGCATCACCTTTTGTTACTGTTGTTTTGACAAGGTTTTTTACAAAGTGTAATTCATCAAATTTTGCATAATGGCTGTTTATGACCTTATCCTTATTAAGGGTGGTTATATTTTCAGCGACCTTGTTAAAGGCAATAATATTTTCTTTTTCATCTATTGCAATTAAGCCATCTGGTATGCCTTCAATTATTGTTTGTGTAAAACTCCTTGTCCTTAGAATATCTTCATAAAGGTAGAGTTTTTCATAATAGGAAAGTATATTTGATATAGCAAGACTGATTTGTTTTGTAAATGATTCAAGGAGCTTTAAGTCTGACTCAGTAAAACCCTCACCAGAAAATTTATTATTAATATTCATGACGCCAATAAGGTTGTTGTCTAACATTAAGGGTATAGATATGAGGGATGCTGTTGAAAATTGTCCAGAAAATTCGGATTCTTTAAAACGAATATCTTTTTTTATGTCATTAATTAAAAGGGAGCTTTTGTTTCTTATCACCCAGCTTGATATATCATTTCCTATTCTTTTTGCAGCGCCAACCTTTATACCGGTTAAACCCTTCCCGGCCTTTAGAACCAATTCATCCTTTTCTTCATTGTAAAGCATTAAAGAGATGCGCTTGACATTCAATATAACCGATATCAAATCAATAATAGTTACTAATAGCTTGTCTTCTTCAATTGAAATGCCTATCAGCTTTTTTGTATCAGATAATTCCTTAAATTCCTTTAGGTGTTTGTAAAATTTCTCTTGCTTCATAATATTGTGGTCAAAATTTTTTACTTATCAATTAGTTAGGTATCCTATCCGTCTGATAAATACTTATAAAATAGCCCTCGGTTAGTCTATTGAAGCTTATTAAATGTGTCAGAATAGTTACATTGATTCAATTATATAGCCTAAATAGATTATTGGCAAGTTTTTAACTTACAAATTTTGTCACTTTTTTGGGAAAATAGGTTGACAATAGACAAAAAGTTGATAAAATTAAAAGTATTAAAAACAGAGCCTCTTGCAAAACTGTTT
>JAHFEP010000035.1:0-3289 GCA_023248415.1 Nitrospirota bacterium | reverse complement strand
AGATTCCCGCTTAGAATCGCTGCGGGAATGACAGAATTGGGACTTTTACAAGAGCCTCAACATAGTTTGTATTGCTCAAATTACAATAAAAAAGAGGGAAAAAGGGTAAATGATTACTTCCAAGCTGGGAAAGATGCTAATTGGCGCAAATCTTATTAATGATGAGCAGCTTAACAAGGCTCTATCAACCCAGCAAAAAGAAGGCGGAAAGTTAGGGAGTATCCTGATAAAATTAGGATATATATCCGAAGATAAGCTCTTGAATTTCTTGAGCCATCAGTTTGGCATCCCTGCTATTAATCTTTCAACACAAGAGATAGACCCGAATATAATAAAGCTTCTTCCTCCTGAGGTAGCTCAAAAATATCAGGTTATTCCTGTTGCAAGAAAAGGGGCTGCAATAACACTTGCCATGGTAGACCCTTCAGATGTATTTGCCATTGATGATATAAAATTTATGACCGGTTATGATGTCCAGCCTGTTCTTGCAACAGAGGGTGCTATCAGGTCTTCAATAAATAAATACTATGATACCTCTGATGCCCTTCAAACAGTTTTAAAAGATATAAAGATGCAGGAAGGTGTTGGTGAAGGTGATGTTGATATTATACAGGAGGGAGAGGAAAAGATTGATTTAGGCCAGCTTAAAGAGGCAGTAGAAGAGGCGCCTGTTGTAAAGCTTGTAAACTTTATACTTTCAGATGCAATTGCAAAGGGTGTGAGCGACATACATGTGGAGGCGTATGAAAAGAAATTCAGGGTCCGTTACAGGCTGGATGGCCTTATGTATGAGGCTATGGTGCCCCCAATGAAGCTCCGTGCTGCAATGACATCACGATTAAAGATAATGGCTGAACTTGATATTGCAGAAAGAAGGCTACCGCAGGACGGCAGGATTAAATTGAGGATGAAGAATAAAGAGGTTGATTTGAGGGTATCTACCCTTCCTTGTCTCTTTGGAGAAAAGGTTGTTATGAGGATACTTGATAAAAGCAATCTTACACTTGATTTAACAAAACTTGGCTTTGAAGCAAAGGCGATGCAGGATTTTATGAAGGCGATAAACAGCCCATATGGTATGGTGCTTGTTACAGGTCCAACTGGCAGCGGTAAGACAACAACCCTGTATTCTGCGCTAAATCAAGTTAATGAAGTCGGCGTAAACATTATGACAGCAGAAGACCCTGTTGAATACTATTTAATGGGTATTAATCAGGTGCAGATGAAGGATGAAATCGGTCTTAATTTTGCTGCTGCTTTAAGGTCATTCCTTCGCCAGGACCCTGATATAGTAATGGTCGGTGAAATCCGTGATTATGAGACAGCAGAGATTGCAGTTAAGGCTGCATTAACAGGTCATCTTGTCCTTTCAACACTTCACACAAATGATGCGCCAAGCACAGTAAACCGTCTGCTGAATATGGGAATAGAGCCTTTTCTTGTTGCATCCTCTGTGCTTTTGATACTTGCCCAGCGTCTGATAAGAAAGGTCTGCCAGCATTGTAAAGAGGTGGAAAAGGTTCCTGTTAAGACATTAATTGATATAGGTTTCTCTCCTGAGGAGGCTGAAAAGATTGTTTGTTACAAAGGAAAAGGCTGCACCAATTGCAGCGATACAGGCTATAAGGGAAGGATTGCAATATACGAGGTAATGCCTATAGGCGATGAGATAAAGGAGCTTATATTGGAAGGCGCATCTGCAGCAGAGATTAAAAAGACCGCTGCTAAGCTTGGCATGAAGACATTAAGGATGAGCGGCCTTACGAAACTGAAAGAAGGACTGACAAGTATTGAAGAGGTAATAAGGGTTACATTCGGGGATTAAGCATGAGTAAAGCACTAAATCCTAATATCTAAATTCTAAACAAATTTGTATGATTTAAATTCAATATAATTTTGAAAATTTATATTTTGATGTTGTTTAGAGTTTAGATATTCGTATTTACGATTTTAATAATTTAGGAGGAAGAAATGGCAAATTTATATCAGCTTTTGCAGACAATGATTGAGAAAGGCGCATCTGACCTGCACATAACTACAGGCTCCCCACCGCAGCTCAGGGTTGATGGAAAATTGATGCAGCTCAGCCTTCCTCCCTTAGCTGCTGCTGAGACAAAACAGCTCTGCTACAGTATTCTGACTGATGCCCAGAAGCACAGGTTTGAAGAGGATAATGAACTTGACCTTTCATTTGGATTAAAAGGCTTAAGCAGGTTCAGGGCAAATATATTTATGCAGAGGGGCGCTGTATCCGCTGCTATCAGGACTATTCCCTTTAAGATAATGTCTTTTCAGGAATTGGGGCTTCCTCCAATAGTAAATGAATTGAGCAAAAAACCAAGGGGACTTGTTCTTGTTACAGGCCCGACTGGCAGCGGTAAGTCCACGACCCTTGCAGCTATGATAGACAAGATAAACAGCGAAAAAAACCACCATATTATAACCATTGAGGATCCGATTGAATATCTCCATCAGCATAAAAAATGCGTTGTTAATCAGCGGGAGGTTAATGCAGATACAAAGTCCTTTAAGGCTGCATTAAAATATGTCTTAAGGCAGGACCCTGATGTAATACTGATTGGTGAGATGAGGGACCTTGAGACAATTGAGGCTGCATTGACTATTTCTGAAACAGGCCACCTGACATTTGCGACACTCCATACCAATTCTGCTGCCCAGACAATAAACAGGATTATTGATGTATTTCCCCCGTATCAGCAGGCTCAGGTCAGGGCACAGCTGTCATTTGTGTTAGAGGGTATAATGAGCCAGCAGTTGATTCCAAAGGCAAGCGGCACAGGGAGGGTCCTCTGCCTTGAGATATTGATACCAAATCCTGCAATAAGAAATTTGATCAGAGAAGACAAGGTTCATCAGATTTACGGTATGATGCAGACAGGCCAGACAAAGTTTGGCATGCAGACCATGAACCAGTCCCTTTTTGAACTCTATTCAAGAAAATTGATATCCTATGAAGAGGCAATCGGAAGGTCAAGCGTGCCAGAGGAATTGATTGCTATGATAAACAGGGGCGGGGTCATACCTCCTTCACAAGGACATGGTCAGAAGGAATATAATCTAAAAGAGGGAACTGGTAAAAGATAAGGAGGGCTGAAAATGGCTAATTTTAAATGGACTGGAAAAACAAGGCAGGGGACAATGCAAAAGGGCGTTGTTGCTGCTAAGAATAAGGAAGATGTAATCGCCTTATTAAGAAAGCAGAATATACTTGTCACCTCTGTCCAGCAGGCAGCAACTGATATAAAGATATCTATACCAGGAATAGGCG
>JAHFEP010000166.1 GCA_023248415.1 Nitrospirota bacterium | reverse complement strand
ATATCCGCATCATAAAGCCTGTATCCTGACTGCGTATCTGCAATATACTGCCTTGTTGCAACAGAGATTAATATAACGCCAACAATATTGCACCTGTATCTGTATTTTGGCATACAGTTTTTATCATGCATCCTTGAGCCGACGATTATCTGAGATTTGCCCTCTTTATATTTTTCTATGAATTGCGGTATCTCATCAGGAAGGTGCTGGCCGTCTGCATCAATGGTAATCACTGCATCATAGTTTTTTTCCATGGCGTATCTGAAGCCTGTTTTTAATGCATCACCTTTGCCAATGTTCTCGCTTTGCCTTATAACTATTGCTCCTCCAGCCTCTGCTGCAACTGCTGTATTGTCTATGGAGCCGTCGTCAATTACAATTACATCCTGCAGATATTTTTTTACGCCTGAAACAACATCCCCAACAGTATCTTCTGCATTATATGCAGGTATTACAACACACAATCTCATTCTCTGCTATCAATTCCTTTCCTTTAAGTATCTCTGCATGTCTTTATTATAGAGGAGTGTCAGAAGGGATAGTATCCTGCCAATGGTTGGAAGAGGGTCTTTTAAAGAGATAATATCATCCCTTGTATTTTTATCAAAGAATTTAAAAAAGCTCGGCCTCATCTTAAACCTCTCTGGATTTGAAATAAAATGCATAATATCACCCGGCAGGAGATAACGAGACCTTATGCCTATTTTATATGTTGTAACCGGTTCAAAGCCTTCATCCATTGCTATTTTATAAAGCAGGTATGGAAAATCTACACCAGAATATATTGCAAGAGGCAGAGATCCCCAGAAACGGGGGTTTATCTCCATCAGTTTTGGTTTGTTGTCTCTTGGATCTACCTTAAACTCAACCATTGCAACGCCATACCAGTTCATTGCACTTAAGAGCTTGACTCCAAGCTCCTGTAACTCATCATTTACAACAGACTCCCTTAATGTGCTTGGCCCGCCTGTGATGGGATATTCCCTGAGCCTCTTGTGGACGAACACTGCCTTCAACTGTGATTCCTTATCAAATAAGCATGAGACACCAAAGGCATCACCGCCTTGCGGTATGTATTCCTGAATAAGTGGAAAGGGATACTTTTTATGCACATCTTTATATGCAGGCACAAGCTCATCTTTATTATTCACATATTTTATTCCATAAGAGCCTGAACTCATCCTTGGTTTTATTACAGCAGGAAAGGTTATGTCTGCTGTCTTTTCTTCCAACTCATCTATATCATTTATAAAGATTGTCTCTGGCACAGGAATGCCTATGCCCTTTGCAATCTTTACTGCCTCTGCCTTATCTGATGCCTTTAAGATTAAATTATAATCAGCAAATGGGAATCTTGTAAGATTATTAAATCTATTTATGTTTTTTGCAATTAGCAGAAGGGTATATTCTTCTGGTGTTATCAGAACATCATATTTTTCTTGTTTTAATTCCTTTTCAAGGAAATTTAGAAATTCCTCTGGCCTTCTTTTTGGCGAGGGATATATTACGCGCCTTTTTGCATATCTTGAAAAGAGTGCAGTAGAGAGCCTTGTTGACTCGCCGACAGTAACATCAATCCCCTTTTCTCCAAGAGACCTTACAATTGAGAGGGTCTTGTGCCAGTATCCGTCTGTTACAAAAACCTTTGGCATTTGCACCAAAGCTTATCACAAACAAAACAGGGGTGTCAAAGGATAAACATTTAATGAGGGTGATTGAATTTGTTTTACAAAGTAATTAATTTCTGTTATATTTAAAAACAAATAGTAGGGGCAGGTTTCAAACCTGCCCCTACTATAAAGAGTTGTTTTATTTTCCATCAACCTTAGCGATTTTTCAGCCTGTGCGAGGAATAATGCTCAACTCAAAATCATTTTCCGCAAGTTGCTCCATCTCAAAGTTACAGGCCTCTGTACAGAAAATATCCAGTATCAATTAAAAAGGCTGAGCAGTGGCAGGTTTAAAACCTGCCCATACAAGATAAGAACAGGAATGTAATCAGGGCCAATTTAATGATCACTCAATCAGATCCTCGCTTTGCTTCATTGTTCAGGTCAGTTTCAAAGATAGCAGGCGCTATTGCCATTTTTGTTGGCTCTCTTGTGTTTGTTGGCTGGATGTTAAATATTTCAGCCTTAAAGAGCATATTTACAGGGCTTGCTACAATGAAGGCCAACACTGCCCTTGCCTTTATCTTGAGCGGCGCATCGCTGCGGCTGCTGCATGGCTCTGGCATCAGCCAACGGTCTCTGCGCATGGCGCAGATTCTCGCATCAACAGCAGTTTTAATCGGCCTCCTTACACTCAGTGAATATCTCTTTGGCTGGAATCTGGGCATTGACCAGCTTTTGTTCAAGGACACTGATTCAGGCTCATCTCCTGCAGGAAGAATGTCGTTTGTAACAGCAGTAAACTTTATTGCCATTGGCCTCGCATTATTGCTGATAAAGAGCCGCCATAGTTTTGCGCTTGCTCAATTTCTGACACTATTGGCAGCCTTTATCTCCATGATTGCACTTATCACATACATCTATGAGGTGAAATCCCTCTATGCTGTCAGCCCATATAGCACAATGGCATTGCATACAGCTTTAATATTCGTTGTTCTCTCTTTCGGCCTTCTTTTTGCCCGGCCTGACCGAGGGTTGATGGCTATTGTTACAAGCGATACTGCAGGCGGCGTTACAATGCGTCGCCTTATTCCAGCAGCCATCGGCATTCCTGTAGCAGTCGGCTATGCAAGGCTGATTGGTGAACGGATAGGGTTTTATTATTTTGAATTTGGATTGGCGCTTATGACGGTTTCAAGCATCACCCTTTTAATCATACTTGTCTGGTGGAACAGCAGGTCTTTGTATCAATTGGATATTGAGCGCAAAGGCGCAGAGGATGAAGTGCGCAAGCTGAACAAGGAGCTTGAGCAGCGTGTTATACAACGAACTGCACAGCTTGAGGCTGCAAACAAAGAGCTTGAGGCATTCTCCTATTCTGTATCCCACGACCTGCGGTCGCCGCTTCGGGCAATTGACGGCTTCTCAAAGATTGTGATTGGAGAGTATCACGATAAGCTTGATGACGAAGGCAAGAGGCTGCTGAATGTCATCAGAGACAATACACAGAAGATGGGACAGCTTATAGATGACCTACTATCGCTTTCACGATTTGGACGCCAGGAAATGAGGCTATCGGAGATAAGGATGGATGAACTTGCAAAGACCGTGTTTGAAGAGTTGAAGGCAGCAACTTCTCAAAAAAATCTGCAATTTGATATTAAGACACTTCCCAGTGCCTATGGCGACAGGGCATTGATTCATCAGGTGTTTGCGAATCTTTTGTCAAATGCCGTTAAATTTACAAGGCCGAATAAGGATGCTGTTATTGAGGTTGGGGGATGGAGCGAAGGAGATGAGAGCATCTACTATGTAAAGGACAATGGCGTCGGTTTTGATATGCAGTATAAAAACAAGCTGTTCGGCGTGTTTCAGCGCCTGCACAGCGAATCAGAGTTTGAAGGGATAGGCGTCGGCTTGGCCATTGTCCATCGCATAATCCAGAGGCATAGAGGACGGCTATGGGCAGAAGGAGAGGTCAACAAAGGGGCAGCATTTTATTTTACACTACCAATAATAGAGAGGAGGGGATAATATGGTAGGTTTAAATGAGGTTGAAATACTTTTGGTTGAAGACAACAAAAATGATGCTGAGCTTGCGCTCAGGTCGCTGAAGAAACACAATCTTGCCAATAAGATTTTATGGGTGAAGGACGGGGCAGAGGCATTGGATTTTCTTTTTCACACAGGCGCATACGCAAACAGAACAAGCAATAATATCCCGAAGGTTGTGCTTCTTGATTTGAAGCTTCCAAAGGTAGACGGCTTAGAGGTCTTGCGAAAAATAAAGGCTGATGAGAGGACAAAGATAATCCCTGTTGTTGTCCTGACATCATCGCAGGAGGAGCAGGACAGGGTGAACAGCTATAAGCTCGGCGTAAACAGCTACATTGTAAAGCCTGTGGAGTTTGAAAAATTTGTTTCTGCAATTGAGAAATTAGGGCTTTACTGGCTGCTGTTAAATAAGCCGCCGCAATTGTAAGAGTTACTAAAAAATTTTCAGGAGGGATTATGAGCAAAGAGCTTCGGATCCTGATGCTTGAAGATGCCTCAACAGATGCAGAATTGGTAGAACGGGAACTGCGTAAGGCAGGGATAGCATTCTCATTAAAGCGGGTAGAGACAAGGGATGCCTTTCAAAAAGGGCTAAATGACTTTTCACCTGACATTATACTTGCTGACTATAAACTGCCGTCTTTTGACGGCCTCTCTGCATTGGATATAGTGCGAGGTCAGGATTCTGACATGCCTTTTATCCTGGTTTCAGGCTCAATAGGCGAGGAGATGGCAGCAGAGGCGCTAAAGATTGGGGCAACAGATTTTGTCCTTAAGCAAAAAATCTCGCGGCTTACACCTGTTATACAGCGCGCATTGCGCGAGGTTGAGGAAAGGACTAAACGCAGGAAGGCAGAGGAGCTGATAAAGAGCGTCTTTGAAACCATTAAAGAAGGGCTTGTTGTAATAGACCCAGAATATAGGATTGTTTCTGCAAATAAGGCATACTGTGAGCAGGTAAAGAGGCTGCTTAATGATATTATTGGCAAAAACTGCTATAAGGTTGCCCATCGCTTGGAAAAACCTTGTTTTGAATCAGGCATTGAGTGTCCTGTGAAATATACCTTAGAAACAGGAGATGTCTTTACAACTGTACACAATCATAATAAAAAGGAAAAGAATCCAATTAGTTTAGAGATAAAGTCTTGTCCCATGAAAGATTCAGCAGGGAAGACCATCTCAGTCATAGAGACTATCAATGATATTACTGAAAGGGTATCGCTTGAGAACCAGTTCCGTCATGCCCAGAAGTTAAGGGGGATTGGTCAACTTGCAGGAGGCATTGCCCATGATTTTAACAATATCCTTACTGCAATAATCGGCTATGGAAATCTATTGTTGACGCGATTGGCCGGGGATGAACAGTCAAGCAGATATTTAGAAGACATTCTTGCTGCATCAGAGAGGGCAGCCCAGCTTACACAGGGACTCCTTGCATTCAGCAGAAAACAGATAATAAACCCCAGACCGGTAAATATAAATGAGATTGTGAGGAGTATAGAAAGGCTTTTGTCAAGGATTATTGGCGAGGATATTGAACTTAAGACAATGCTTTCGCCTAAGGATGTAATTGTAATGGTTGATACAGGACAGATGGAGCAGGTAATAATGAACCTCTGCACTAATGCAAGGGATGCAATGATAGATGGAGGGATATTAAGCATAGAGACTGAAATTGTAGAGATGGACAGCGAATATATTAAAAGATACGGCTATGGCAAGGAGGGGAAATATGTTCAGCTTTCTGTTTCTGATTCAGGGATAGGAATGGATGAAAAGACCAAGGAGAGGGTATTTGAGCCTTTCTTTACAACAAAGGAGGTTGGCAAAGGGACAGGGCTTGGGCTTGCAATGGTTTACGGGATAGTCAAACAGCATGAGGGTTATATAAATATCTATAGCGAGCCTGAAAGGGGCACAACATTCAAGATATATCTGCCGCTTATTAAAGCAGAGATAAAAGTGGGAAAGCCTGTGGGGCTTGCGCCTCCAAGCGGAGGAATAGAGACCATACTCGTTGCCGAGGATGACCCATCTTTGAGAATGCTTATGAAAGAGGTGCTTGAGAAATTCGGCTACACTGTTATAGAAGCAGCAGACGGAGAGGATGCTATAAGGAAATTTGAAGAGAATAAAGACAAGATTCACCTGTGTATCCTTGATGTAATAATGCCAAAGAAGAACGGCAAGCAGGTTTATGATGAGATAATGAAATTAAAACCTGATGCAAAAGTGATCTTTTCAAGCGGCTACACTGCAAATATTATTCAAAAGAAGGGGATCCTTGAAGAAGGGATAAATTTTATTTTAAAACCTGTTTCACCGCAGGAACTTTTAAGAAAGGTTAGAGAGGCGCTGAATAAATAAAATAGCCACATTACGAAAGTGTTTTGAAAAGACAGGAGATTGGGCTTCGCAAAGCTCAAACAGCCTTGGAGATTTTGGACTTCCCGCTTTTAACTTTTCTCTTCGCGCTTGCAGCCCTTGCCCCCGAAGGTTTTAATCGGGGGTTGGGCTTTTTCCCCCCATTTTTTAATCCTGCTATTAAAAGACAATCGTCCAGCGTAAGCTCCTGCGGCTGCTTGTCCGCAGGGATGCGGAAAAACTTTTTTCCCGCCTGAATGCACGGGCCGTATCTGCCGTTCACCACGCGCACACGCGCGTCCTCGTCCCAGCATTTTATCATTTTCTCCAGCTGTTTCTTCTCCTTCGCAGACACAAGTTCAATGGCGCGCTCCAGAGTTACGCTAAACGGGTCTTCCCCTTTCCCCAAGGACGCAAAAATGTTTTTGTATTTCACATAAGGACCGAATCTTC
>JAHFEP010000034.1:9826-18606 GCA_023248415.1 Nitrospirota bacterium | reverse complement strand
CGTAGCGAAGAGGGTCAATGTCAGTAATCTTTAAGGAATATGCGGCAAGGCTTCCAGCAGCAGAGCCCCTTCCAGGGCCAACTGGTATGCCCTTGTTTTTCGCATAATTTATAATATCCCATACAATCAGAAAATAACCTGCATAGCCCATGGAATTTATGGTCTTTAGCTCCCTTTCAAGGCGGGTTCTGTAAAAATCAGAAGGGATCTTTGTCTCAATTTGTTTTAGTCTTTCTTCAAGCCCCTTTTTTGCGAGTTCTGATAGATAATCCTCTCTGGTATATGCCTCTGGCACTTGATAATTCGGCAGATGAAGCTCATTCAATTTCAGTTCAAGATTGCACCGCTCTGCGATTATCTTTGTGTTTGTTAATGCCTCTGGCATATCCTTAAAAGCCTTGTGCATCTCCTCTGGTGATTTAAAATAGAAGTCATCTGTAGAAAACCTTAATCTGTCTGTATCATTTATAGTCTTGCCTGTCTGTATACATAAAAGTATATCATGCGCCTTTGCATCCTCTTTCTTTAGATAGTGGCAGTCATTTGTTGCAACAAGGGGTATGTCAAACTCTTTGCTTAGATTTATTAGTTCCTTATTTACCTTATTCTGCTCTTCAATGCGGTTGTCCATTATCTCAAGATAAAAATTCTCCTTGCCGAGTATATCAATGTATTCTCCCAACGCCTTTTTTGCGCCTTCCATATCCCCTTTATTTATCTTGTATGGGACCTCGCCTTTTAAGCAGCTTGACAAGCCGATTAAACCCTTGCTGTGTTGCGAAAGAATCTCCTTGTCTATCCTTGGCCTATAGTAAAAACCTTCAAGATGGGCAGATGTAATAAGTTTTAAAAGGTTTTTATATCCTGTCGTGTCTGCTGCAAGGAGGATAAGATGATACGACGCATTCTTTATGCCAAGGGCATTCTTTTCCAGCCTGCTTGCAGGCGCAACATACACCTCGCAGCCGATTATTGGTTTAACACCGCCTTTAATCGCTTTCTGATAGAACTCTACAGCGCCGAACATATTGCCGTGGTCTGTTATTGCTAAGGCAGGCATCTTGAACTTCTGCGCAAGCTCAATCAGGTCGTCTATCTGATTTGCGCCGTCAAGAAGACTGTACTCGGTATGTGTATGTAAGTGGACAAAATCTGAATGGTGCATGATGTAATTTATTTTACGGATTACGCTCCCAAAAGTCAATTGTAAAAACCTTCTACTTTACTGCCTCCATTATTTCAAAAACCTCTTTGTCTATCTTTTCAACCTCTTGCCTGACCTTTGTATTTTCAAAGGCATTTAGCATTGAACTCATTCTTTTTGTTACAAGCACAGTCTGCTTTCCTTTTGCATAAATTGTAATGCCTGTCGGCATAAACGCTCCCATGTCAGGCTCCTTTTTCAGCATGTCGCCGCATAGGGTCAGATTGCAGAACTCTATTATCTTGTAACTGAACATCTCTGCGCCCCGCTCTGTCATCCCCTTGCTTATCTCATTTTCCCTTGTTATCTTAAAATTGCGGTCTATAATGGCATCTCTGACCTCGCCAACCACTGCCTCAAAATCCTTGTTTACAGTTATTGAATAGATAATGTCTTCCTTTTTAAACTTTACCTTCTCCTCTGCAAAGGACAAGGTTGTTGATAAAAGAAAGACTGCAAAGCTAAGGCACAAGATTTTTTTATACATGACTTTCCTCCATTGTTAATGTTATTAAATAATGCCATAAAAATTCTAAACCCTATGCTTGGCGCTGTCAAGGAAATATGTGATTATAATTTTCTTGAAAAAAACGGCATTATAACCTGCAATTTTATCAGATTATCGCCACTTGAAATAAATTCTATTGACAATTTCGCAATAGGGTATAAAATTAAAGCTAAATAGCAGCCGAAATCCATTCAAAGAGTGGATGCGGGGGACCCGATATCCGGGGCGTATTCCTGTTACAGGATAGGACACTTCCATGTCCGAGCCCGACAGCTAACCTCGTAGGCGTATGGAAGGGCAAAGGACGAAATTAAAACCGCTGCCCGGCGGTTTTTTTATTTCTTTCCGTTTTGCCCTCTTAAGGAGGGAAACATGTCTATCAAAAGTTTTCTTATTGGAAGTCCAATCGAAACCGTCAAGGAAAAGTACGAACGGCTTTCAAAGCTCATGGGTCTTGCAATATTCTCGTCCGATGCCATGTCGTCTGTGGCTTACGCAACAGAAGAAATCCTTTTTGCGCTTGTCCTTGCTGGCACGGCAATGCTTCACTACTCTATGCCTGTTGCATTTGGCATCTCAGCTCTTATTGCAATTGTGGCTATGTCATATTATCAAACGATACATGCATACCCTAATGGCGGCGGGGCATATATCGTTGCAAAAGAAAATCTCGGCGCATACCCGGCTCTTGTTGCTGGCGCAGCCTTGCTTATTGACTATGTGCTAACAGTGACCGTCAGCATTTCGGCCGGCATAGCTGCAATCACTTCCGCCTTTCCATCACTCCATGACCATAAGATTTCATTATGCCTGTTCGCTATATTCGTCATCATGATCGGCAATCTCAGGGGAGTTAGGGAGTCAGGAAAAATATTTGCTATACCTGCTTATGTCTTTATTGGATCATTATTACTTCTGATATTTATTGGTATTTCAAAATACCTTAGTCTGCCGCATCCGCCTGCGCCAGAATACAAAGAGGCGTCTGCAAATATATTGCCGATTTTTATAATACTGAGGGCATTTGCATCCGGGTGCGCAGCGCTCACCGGAATTGAGGCTATAGCAAATGGCGTTCAGGCATTCAAGCCGCCGGAATCAAGGAATGCCGGTGTTACGCTCATATGGATGGCATTAATACTCGGTTCGCTTTTTATGGGAATAACTTTTCTTGCAGACCACTATGGAATAATGCCGAATGAAAATGAGACAGTGCTGTCGCAGGTGGCAAAGGCCGTGTTCTCAAAGGGCATATTTTATTATATAATCCAATTTTCAACTTCCTTGATTCTTATCCTTGCTGCCAATACCTCGTTCGCTGGCTTTCCAATGCTTTCCTCAATCATGGCATCAGACCGTTATCTGCCGAGACAGTTAAGCAGCCGTGGTGATAAACTTGTGTTTTCCAACGGGATTCTTATATTAGCCATTTTTTCTTCATTGCTTATCGTGATATTTAGAGGGAACACACATGCCCTGATACCACTCTATGCGGTTGGTGTTTTCTGTGCATTTACCTTGTCACAGGCAGGAATGGTCAAACATTGGATTGCATTTAAAGGTAAAGGCTGGATTAAAAACGTTGTAATAAACGGAACGGGTGCAATCTCAACCACTGTTGTCCTTATTGTAATTGCATCAACAAAGTTCATACATGGGGCATGGATCGTAATAATCGCTATACCTGGACTCGTTTTTCTGACTATGAAGATACATGCTCATTATCTGTCAGTTGCAGACCAGCTTTCTACAGATACAGAATGCCTGGTCAAAGAGGATGTATTTAAGCATCACACTGTAATTATTCCCGTATCAGGAACACAGAGGGCGGTGCTTGGCGCGATTAAATATGCCAAGGCCCTTTCAGATGATGTCTCAGCAGTTTATGTATGTTTAGATCCAGTTGAAACAGCAAAAATTCAAGCCAGGTGGGATCATCGCTGCATGGGTGTGCGATTGATTATTCTGGAATCTCCTTTCCGATCTGTCATAGAACCGCTTGTGGACTATATAGAAGAGATTCGGAATGTATATAAGGACGGGGTCATTACAGTTGTTCTGCCCGAATTTGTTCCAAGAAAATGGTGGCACCACATACTACATAACCAGACAGCATTACTGATTAAAGGTATACTGTTATTTAAGAAAGGTGTTGTTTCAACAAGTGTGCCATTCCATTTAACGAAATAATTTGCTATAGCGATTCCACCCTTCGGGAAATCGGCAGGCAATAATTTGAATGTGACAAGGGCGCCTGCCGACTTCGCCAATACAAATAGATGGCTTTTAAAAATGCCTTAAAAATTGATTAAGCTATGTCATGTATGATATATTTCAAATATGAAAAAGATACCATCTGGCCTTTATTTAATTACAGACCAATATATTGTAAAAGGGCTCTCTCATATCCAGATTGCTGAGAAGGCGCTTTTGGGAGGAATCAAATTTATTCAGTACAGGGAAAAGCAGTTATCAAAAAGAGAGTCATATAAAATTGCTTTTCAATTAAGAGAAATAACCATGAGATTTGGTACAGCCCTGATTATCAACGATGATATTGATATTGCAATGGCAGTTGATGCAAACGGTGTGCACCTCGGACAGGATGATTTCCCTGCTCAAATGGCAAGAAAGATTCTTGGCAATGATAAAATCATCGGGCTTTCAACACATTCTCTTAAAGAGGTTGAGGAGGCTCAAAGCCTTGACGTTGATTATATAGGCATTGGCCCAATCTTTAAATCAGCAACAAAGGATGTAAGGGAGCCGCTCGGTGTAGATATTATAAAAGAGATTAAGAAGATAAGCAGAGTGCCTGTTATTGCCATCGGCGGTATAAACGAGGAGAATATTGCAGATGTAATGAAAGCAGGCGCTGATGCTGCTGCTGTTATATCCGCTATTATTTCAAGGGAGGATATAACTGCGGCGGTGAAGGGGTTTATTAGAAGGGCAGGGGATGTAAAAATTAAGTAAGGGCACGCTATGGCGTACCCCTACATTCTATCTTACCGTTTATACAGCTTTTCAATTGCCATTTTCATGCTTGTCCTTAATCTGTCAATGGCGTCTGCAAGGTCTTTGATTTCGTCGTTTGATGTTATCTCTATTTTCTTGTCTATCTCTCCCATGCTGATTTTATTAACCACATCCACAAGATGTGTAATCGGGTTTAATATTATCTTGTTGGTTAATGCACGTAGGGAGGCAATAACAATTAATACGGTTATTGCTGATGTGATTATTAAGTACCATCTGATGCTCTGTATATCCTTGTCAACAGCAATGGATACCATAACAATTCCACGAAGATTTTTTTCTGAGCTGTGGCAGCCGAAACATCTTGATTCATTGGCAATTGGTTTGAGGAATGTAAATACTTCTTTTCCTTCAATCTTCTCATTATACTCTACCGCATCTGCTGTTCCTTTCTTTAGCACATCCTTGAATATCGCATGGTCTATGCCTTTTGCAATGTTATTGGCCTTATCTGGATGGTTTTCTAACCACTCTTTCTTGATAGCGGTTCTCTTCTCTACATCCCTGATAGTTATTAAATCCTGAAATGCCTCTGTTCCATCTGTCCGCACAATCTGAAGCCTTTGCACTCCCTTCATTGCCTTTAGGTCTTCTATAAGCCATCTTGCCATATCAGCCCTTCCCTCTATCATATCCTTCTGAACGCTGGTTACAACAGATGTTGTTAGAAAGGATGCCTTTTCCCTTGTCTTTTTTATAAGGTCTTCAGTCTCTTTATTGATTGTGAATAGTATTAGCGCAGCGAATCCTGCAACTATGATAATTACTATGCTGAAGAGCTTCATCTCCAGCCTGCTTTTAAACCACAATATTTTCTTTGCCATTCTTCCACTCCTATTTCTTAAAGATTTTTTATTGCCTCTTTTACTGTTTTATTAAATATATTTTTTCTGTCATTATCAGGTATTTCAGCAGAAATCTTCTCTATGAGTTCCTGTATCCTTTCCCTCGGAAAGAGGTCTTTTATTTCACCCATCTCAATCAGCTTGTCGTTTATTATAACAGATGATATTGGCCCAATAAGCCTTGTCAGCTCCCATCTGATTGTTTCAAATAATCTGCCGTTAAAGCTGCTCTTTGGTTTTGCCTCAATCTTATCCTTTGGAAGACCCATCTGAAGAAGAATCTCTGTTATGGGAGGAATCTGAAATGCTGACTGGACTACAGAGATAGGCTGTTGGGTAAAGCTGTATTCTCCGCCCTTTTCAAATAAGAAATGTTCAAGGACAGCCTTGTCCTTCTCGCCCTGGCTTGTTAAATGAACAATCTCTCCCTTATCTATATAAATCCTGTATAACTTGCTTGAAGGGCTTTTAAAAAACAGGACGCCTGTTAATTGTTTTATGTGAAGATTTAAGAGAAGATAAGGCAGTCTTCCCTCAGAAATAAAACCTTTCATAATTCCATCCCCCGGATAATTAAACAGACAGAAAAGATTTTATATATTTAACATCTATCTTTTCTGAAAAGATGTTGCAGAGGTTGCCTGATTTTACATCCTCAGTATTAAGATTATTGATGAAAGGCAGTATTCCAAGGATAGGTATATTGCAAAGCCTTTTTATAATATCAGGATTGGTTCTTTCTGCAATCCCATCTTCTTTCTTATCTGTGTGATTAAATATTATGCCTATAATTTCAATCCCGTTATCATGAGCATATCTTGCAGTAAGGAGTGTATGATTGATTGTGCCGAGCCCTGTTCTTGCAACTATTATTATTGGGATTGAGAGCTTTTTAATTAAGTCTATAAACAGGAGGTCTTTCCATATAGGCACCAATATTCCTCCTACTCCTTCTACTATAATAGAATCGTGTATTTTTGTCAATAGATTATAGGAGGTTATAATCCTTTCTATATCAATCTCTCTGCCTTCTGTCTCTGCTGAAACAGATGGGGCAAGCGGCTCTTTAAATCGGTAAGGTGTAATCAGGTCAATATTGTCTCTAACGTCAGTGATATTAATAAGAAAATTTGTGTCTGGCGCAAGCAGACCGTCTGCTGTTTCAAGGCATCCTGTCTGCACAGGCTTCATTACACCAACATCAAAGCCTTCTCTCATTAATGCACAGGCGAGTCCGCCTGCAACAACAGTCTTTCCAACACCTGTGTCTGTTCCAGTTATAAAGATGCCTTTAGCCATTATATTATCCTGCTGTCAAGGTTGAAAACCTGACCTGATATATTATCTTTTGTGGAAAGGTAATGAGCAAAATCTGCAACTTCTTTTGTATCTGAATGTCTGCGCAGGACATTTTTACCAATAATCTGCTCCTTGATTTTATCAGAGACATCTGTTCCCATCTCTGTCGGTATATAACCAGGGTTTACTGCATTGACCCTGATATTGTATTCGCCAAGCTCTACTGCTGCTGCCTTTGTAAGGCCGATTAAGCCTGCCTTAGACGCAGAATAGTTTGCCTGTCCTTCTCTTCCCTGTATTCCAGCAATGGAGGCAATATTTATTATGTGCCCTTCCTTTTGCTGAATGAATATCTTTGCTGCCTGTTGTATGCAGATAAACGCGCCTTTTAAGTTTGTTTTTATAACTGCATCCCAATCTGCCTCGCTCATTTTTATCAGCAGAGAGTCCCTTGTTATGCCTGCATTGTTTATTAATACATCAATCCTGCTCCATTTCTTCATTGCAGCATCAATCATGTTTTTGACATCCTCTGTCTTTGAGACATCAGCCCGATATACCTCTGCTTCACCATCAAGACTCCTTACCTTGTCTGCAACAGCCTCTGCAGCCTTTTTCTGCTCAAGATAATTTATCAGGACGGACCAGCCCTCTCTGCCGTATTTCAATGCAATGGCTTTGCCAAGTCCTCTGGATGCGCCTGTTATAATTACAACCTTTTTTTTCATTAGATTATATTTAATGCCTTTCCAACCTTCTCAAATGCCTTTAACGCAATATCCAAATCCTCTTTTGTATGCGCTGCCATTACTGCCAGCCTCAGCCTGCAAGTATTTTCAGGCACTGTTGGCGGCCTTATTGCAGGAGCATAGATGCCTTCTTCAAATAAACCCTCAGACATCTTTAATGCCTTCTCTGCATTGCCAATTAATATCGGGATAATAGGCGTTTCACATCTCATGGTATTAAGACCGATGTTCCTTAACCCATCCAAAAGATAGTTTCTATTTCCCCACAGTTTTTTTATAAGATTTGGTTCTTCGTCCAGTATCTCAATAGCTTTTATTGCAGAGGCAAGCACTGATGGCGGAAGGGCAGTTGTGAATATAAATCCCCTTGCTTTATTAATCAAAAATTCAATCAATCCCCTGTCACCAGCAGCATAGGCGCCATAACAACCGAGCGCCTTTCCCAATGTTCCCATATAAATATCTATCCCTTTTTCAATGCCAAAGTGTTCTGCAGTTCCTCTGCCTCTTTTGCCAAGCACGCCAGTTGCATGGGCGTCATCCACCATTACCATAGCATTATATCTTTTTGCAATATCTATAATCTCAGGAAGCGGAGCGATATCGCCGTCCATGCTGAACACGGCTTCTGTAACTATTAGAATTCTCTTACTTCTATTTTTTGATAAAATTTCCTCTATATGTTTTGTATCCTTGTGCCTGTATATTATCTTTTCTGCCCTGCTTAATCTGCATCCGTCAATGATGCTTGCGTGGTTCAGCTCATCGCTTAATATCAAATCACCTTCTCCAGCAACAGTTGATAATATGCCAATATTTGCAAGATAGCCTGAACCAAATACAAGCGCTGCTTCTGTTTTTTTAAAGGCTGCTATTTTTTCTTCTAACTCCTTATACAGGATGCAATTGCCGGAGATAAGCCTTGCAGCGCCAGAGCCAGCGCCGTATTTATCTACTGCCTTTTTAGCAGCCTCTTTTATCTTTGGGTGGTTTGCAAGGCCAAGATAATTATTGGAGGAAAGAAGTATTACTTCTTTGCCTTCAATTACAACCTTTGATGCCTGTTCTGATTCAACGAGCCTTAATCTGCGGTAGAGGCCTTTGTTTTTTATGTCGCTTAATTCTTTTTCAAACAT
>JAHFEP010000034.1:0-9726 GCA_023248415.1 Nitrospirota bacterium | reverse complement strand
TTGTTATCAAGACAGGTTGCCGCTCAAGAAAATCTATGTATCTCTTCAAATCAATCCTTTCTGCATCCACAAAGAATGCCCTGCCTCCAAAGAGAGAGCCCTTTTCTTTAAGATAAGGAAAACGCACATATCCAAATCTCTTTGATGCAACATATCCTGCCTGATACGAGGGGTCATCTGACCAGCAGAGCTCTGCTATTGTGTTTGGCGCATTTACAACCTTTGCTGATAGGACAATTGCCTCTTTGATATACGGATTATTAATCCTCATCTTTTTTAATGTTGAGATTAGTTTTGCCTCTGCTTTTTTTGTGATATCCATTCTTGATGCCCTGATGCCCCTGTATTTATCAGGTTCTATCCTTCTGCCTGTCTTATAATCAACAATCATAGCGCCGCGCATGTTTTTCTTATCAGGCGAGGCGCCTTTTGATATATAATTAATCGCCTTATCAACTGCCTTTTTGCTCACTCCTATAAGTTCAAGGAGCTGAGAGGCACAGAGCCTGCCTTCCTTGTAATTATCTACTGATACGGTGGTTATATCAAGGCCATTTAGTTTTTTAATCTTTTCTTGTTTAAGTCTTTCTATAGAAATATCTATCTCATCAGGCTCTCCTATCTCATGTGAGTTCGCCCTGTTAAGCAATTCTGATACGGTCTTGTGTATATCCCTTGCAGAGACAATTTTCTCTGCACCTGAGATGTGATCCTTATTTTTAGATGCCCGCATCCTGATACTATAATACATAGTATTATTTTATGCTGGTAAGACAGCAAGCCCCAAATCCCTTATCATCTCTAAATCCCTTCTCGGATTTCTGCCGAGTGTAGTCAGATAGTTTCCAATAAGGATGCCGTCAGCTCCGGCAGTAAATAGCATTGACTGAATGTCCCGCAGAACAGGCTCTCTGCCGCCGCAGATTCTTATCTCTTTTTTTGGATTAATATACCGAAAGATTGCTATGGTCTTTAATGCCTCAAGCGGATTTATGATGTCTGATGTTGATAAAGGTGTGCCTGGTATTGGCATTAAAAAATTAATCGGGATAGAGTCCACATCCAATTCCTTTAATGCAAAGGCAAGCTCTATCCTCTCTTTCATGCCTTCTCCCATTCCAAAGATGCCGCCGCAGCAGATTGAAAGCCCTGCCTCTTTTATAAGCTCAATTGTCTTAACCTTATCTTCATAAGCATGGGTAGTGCAGATGTTCGGAAAGAAGCTCTTTGATGTCTCAAGGTTATGATGATACCTCTCAAGCCCTGCCTCTTTTAACTTAGCCAATTGTTCCTTGTTTATAAAACCGAGTGAGACACAAGGGTGAATGCCTATCTCGCCCTTTATCCTCTTTATCCATTCACATATAACATCAAGCTCCTTTTCATCAGCCTCTTTACCGCTTATAACAATGCAGAATCTCCTTGCCTTAATCTTTTTCCCTTCCTTTGCTGCCTTTAGCATCTTTTCAATTGAGATTAAAGGGTATCTTGCAGCATGGGTATTAAAGTGGGATGACTGCGCACAAAACTTGCAATCCTCAGGGCATATCCCTGATTTTGCATTTGTAATGGCACAGAGGTCTACATTTTTTCCACGATAATGATGGCAGACGGCATTTGCGCCAGTAAGAAGTGAGAAGAAATCAGAACTATCAGCCTCAATTAGCGAGATTGCCTCGTCAAAGGTTATATCCTTACCAGAAAGGACTTTATCAGTAATTTTTAATATATTGTTATTCACTACTACCTTTTTTATATATTACATATGGCTTAATTGTCAATATAAATATGCTGAACCTATTAAAATCTTGTGGAAAAACCTGTGGAAACAACTTTCTGCTGCTTAAAAAGCCCTTGACAATCAATCAGTCAATAGGTAGAATAATATTAAAAATGGTTGCAGCACAGCGAAGCAAAGAGAAAGCAACAAAGGTGAAACTTACTGAAATATAAACAGAAAATATTTATATTTGAGGGAAACCGATGTTTGAAAGGTTTACAGATAAAGGACGGAAGATAATAATCCTTGCCAGGGAAGAGGCAGAGAGGCATCAGAATGACTATCTTGGCACAGAGCACATTGTCCTCGGCATCCTGAGAGAAGGCGACGGCATTGCGCTTGCTGTCCTGAAAAAGATGGGCCTTTCACCTGAGCAGGTCAGGCTTGAGATAGAAAGAAACCTCCCCGGAAGCGGCAATACGCTCACCTTTGGCGAGATACCATTCACACCACGCGTAAAAAGGGTTATAGAATATGCAGTTGAAGAGGCAAGGCTCCTTGGCCACAATTATATTGGAAGCGAGCACCTCCTTCTTGGCGTCCTGCGTGAAGAAGAGGGCATAGGAGGAAAGATATTAAGGAGTCTTGGCGCAAACCTCCTTGCTGCAAGACAGCTCACCATTAATCTGTTACGCAGACTGAATACAACAAGGGAAAAGGATAAAAAGAGCAATACACCTGCATTAGATGAATTTGGAAGGGACCTGACAAGGCTTGCCTCTGAAGGCAAGCTTGACCCTGTTATTGGAAGGAATGACGAGATTGAAAGGGTCCTCCAGATATTAACAAGGCGCACAAAGAATAATCCCATACTAATAGGCGAGGCAGGCGTTGGCAAGACTGCAATAGTAGAGGGTCTTGCACAGAGGATTATAGGCTCTGAGGTGCCTGAGAATCTTTTAAACCGCAGGGTTATTGCGCTTGACTTAGGGGCGCTTGTTGCCGGGACAAAATACAGGGGGCAGTTTGAGGAACGGTTGAAGATTGTGATGAAGGAGATTGTTATAAATGGCAATATTATAATATTTATTGACGAGCTTCATACACTTGTTGGCGCAGGCGCTGCAGAGGGTTCAATTGATGCATCCAATATGTTAAAGCCTGCTTTGGCAAGGGGCGAGATACAGTGTGTGGGCGCAACAACACTAGATGAATTCAGAAAGTATATTGAAAAGGACGGCGCATTAAAGAGGAGGTTCCAGCCTGTTTATGTAAATGCGCCGAGCATTGACGAGACCATAAAGATAATAGAAGGCCTGAGGGAGAGGTATGAGCTGCACCACGGTGTTGAAATAACAGACAATGCAATAGATGCAGCAGTAAGGCTGTCAGACAGATATATAACAGACAGGCACCTGCCTGACAAGGCAATAGATGTTATTGATGAGGCTGGTTCAAGGGCAAAGCTTAAGACCTATAATCTGCCTAAAGAGCTAAAGGATATGGAGAGCGGCCTGAAGCAGATTACAAAGGAGAAGTGCCTTTCAATAAAGCTTCAGGACTTTGAAAGGGCGGCAAAATTCAGAGAGGATGAGGAGAGGCTTGGAAGGCTCATTGATGATACAAAAAAGGACTGGAAGTCTGTTCAGGAAAAGATGAGGCCGATTATAACAGAGGAGGAAGTTGCATATATTGTCTCAAAGATTACAGGCGTTCCCCTCTTTAAGCTTGAGGAAGAGGAGTCCAAGAGGCTCCTTCACATGGAAGAGGAGCTCCATAAGAGGATAGTGGGTCAGGACGAGGCTATTGCAGTAATGTCAAAGGCAATAAGACGTTCAAGGGCTGGAATAAAAGGGGCTAAAAGACCGATTGGGTCTTTCATATTCCTTGGCCCAACAGGCGTTGGAAAGACAGAGCTTGCAAAGGCATTAGCAGAGTTTATGTTTGATGATGAGAATGCCTTAATACGCATTGATATGTCAGAATACATGGAGAAGTTCAGCAGTTCAAGGCTGATCGGCGCGCCTCCGGGCTATGTCGGCTACGAGGAGGGGGGTCAGCTTACAGAGAAGGTGAGGAGAAGGCCGTATTCAGTAGTTCTTTTTGACGAGATAGAGAAGGCTCATCCTGATATCTTCAATATGCTTCTGCAGGTGCTTGATAACGGCTCTTTGACAGACAGCTTCGGCAGAAAGGTGGATTTCAGAAATGCTGTGCTGATAATGACATCAAATATCGGCGCCAGATTAATAGACAAGGCAACTACATTTGGATTCCAGAAGGCATCTGAGCATGACACCTTCGGTAAGATGAAGGATGATATTAACAGCGAGTTGAAGCGCACATTTAACCCTGAATTCTTAAACAGGCTGGATGAGATTGTAATATTCCATCAGCTTTCAAAGAAGCACCTGTTAATGATTGTAGATAAATTTATAGATGAACTGAATTTACAGCTTGCTGAAAAGGGAATAAGCATAGAGCTTAGCCAGGAGACAAAGAAGTGGCTGATTAAAGAAGGCTATCAACCCTCATACGGCGCAAGACCTATGAGAAGGGTAATACAGAAGAATATCGGCGACAGGCTTTCTGAAGAGATTATAAAGGGAAGTTTTAAGGAAGCAAAGAGAATCAAGGTTGTAATGAAGGAAGGCCTCCCTGCCTTTGTAGAAGACGAGGTAATGGCAGGGGCATAAAAACAGAAAGACAATTATCTTAGCCAGTAGTCATACGCAATATTGAAAGGGTTCAAGGATTCAAGGGTTCATGGGTTCAAGTGTTTAATTTCGCCTGACCCCTTGACCACTCGGCTCCTTGACCCCTATTATTGGGTGGTTACTGGCTTTTGTTTTATGGAAATACCCCTCACCCTAACCCTCTCCCGCAAGGGAAGAGGGGAAAAATAAAGGAGGGGATGAAGGGGAGGGTGGGTGTTGAATTTAAGATAGAGCAGAGCGACCAATATGAGCATTGTTAATGAGGCATTAAAAAAGGCGTCAAAAGAGAGTGAGAAAGATAATACCCGGACAGGAAAGAGGATTGTCTTTTTAGACAAGAGCCACAGCAACAGCGCTCTTGTTATTATTGTCGCTGCAATTATTATCCTTGCTCTTGCCTTATTTCTTTTAAAGGAAAGGCTGCCATTATACAAAAACAAAAGGATTCCAAAACCAGTTGCTGAAACTGCTCTGCCTTCAGCACAGGTCTCCCAACCCCAGCCCTTGCCTGCTGATTCAGAAAGAGATGCTGTTAGTCATCATAAAAGGGCATTGGAGCTATATAAAGAAAAGAGGCTTGCAGAGGCAATGGCAGAGCTTCTCATAGCAATATCCATAAAGCCTGATATGGCATCTGCACATAACAATCTTGGTTTGGTATATAAAGAGAGCGGCAGATATAAAGAGGCAGAGAAAGAGTACAAAGAGGCATTGGGAATAGACCCAAAATATGTGGATGCAATGAACAATCTTGCAGTGCTTTACGATTATGAAGGCAAGCACACAGAGGCAGCAGAACTTTTAAAAAAGGCTGTTGATGCAGCCCCGAATAATGCGGTTTCCCATCTTAATTATGCTGTTACGTTGGAGAGGATGGGCAGGATAGAAGATGCAAAGAGTCATTATAAAATGTACTTAAAACTACTTCCTGATGGAGATAAAGGCCTCCGCGAGCGGATAAAAAAACATTTGAATAATCTTCAGGCAAAGCAGAAATAATGGCAAAAAGATCTGCATCAAAAAGGAAAACAAAAAAGAGATGGAAGATACGACGGCCAAAGATAAAACGATGGCAGGCGATCTCCATCCTTTTAGTTCTCATATTATTCAGCACAGGCATATTATTATATTTGCAGGGCAAAAAAGAGACAACAATCTCCTCTCTGCCTGTTGAAAGAGAGAAGCCAATGCCTCCCGCAGAACCTGAAAAGGAAGCAATACCCAAAAAGCCCGCAGTAGAGCGGCCATCAAAGAAGACAGTAATTTCTGAAAAGAAAGGCCATTCCTCCAAGATTGCCATTATTATAGATGACCTTGGCAACAACAAAGAGGCATTTAATAAGCTGATTAAAATGGAGCTTCCATTTTCATTTTCAGTTTTGCCGCATCAGGAGTATACAGGATACATCTCAAAGGAGGCGAGGAAGAGAAAATATGACCTTCTTCTTCATCTTCCAATGGAACCTGAGGACAGCGAAAAGTTATATGGCGAGGGCTTTATCCTGTCATCTATGACTCCAAATGAGATGTTAAAACAGCTTGAATATGATTTAAAGTCAGTTCCTGGCGCTATTGGAGTTAATAATCACATGGGTTCTTTTTTAACTCAGGACAGAAAGGCTATGGCTATTATACTTGGAGAAATCAAGAGAAAGAATCTCTTTTTTGTTGACAGCCGCACAACCTCAAAGACGGTTGCCTATGATGTTGCAAAGAAGCTCGGTTTAAAGGCAGCAGAGAGAAATATATTTCTTGATGACATAGAAAACGAACAAGAGGTAATAAAGCAGATAGAGCTTCTTATCAACACAGCAAAAAAGAACGGCAGGGCTATTGCCATTGGCCATCCGAGGACGGAGACCATTGCAGCTTTGGAGAAGATGCTGCCAGCCTTAAAAACAAACGGCATTGAGATTGTGCCGGTATCTAAATTGGTAAATTGATTATCTGTCTACAATCCCGATATGCGTATTGTCCTCGTTCAGGCCGTCAATAGTAGCGCCCAAGTCTATCATCTTTTTTAGATAATCAACCATTTCTTCAGATATGATCTCTCCTGGCACAAGAATAGGGATGCCAGGGGGATACACAGTTATAATCTCTGAGCATACCTTGCCGGCAGACTCGTTTATTGTGACAAATCTGTTTTTATCGAAGAATGCCTCTCTTGGCGTCATTGCCACCTTATTATCAAAAACAGGAAGCTGTATATCGTCTATTGATGTCAATTTAAGCTGATTTTCTGTTATTGCTATATCTTCTAAGGCTGAAACAAGCATTTTTAAATCATCCCTTCTGTCTCCAATGCTGACAATAACAAGGATATGAAACGGGTCTGCCATTTCTACCTGTATGCCATATTTTGTATTAAGGAGCTGGGACACCTGATAGCCTGTCAGGCCGATATCCTTAACAGTAATGGTTAATTTGGTAATATCTAAGTCTCCAAGGTTGTATTTAGCTATAATCTCCTTGTCAAAACAGGTGATGCCTGGAATCTTATTTATCTTAGTCCTTGCCTCTTCTGCAAGCTTTATTGTCTTTGAAAGGAGCTTTTCACCTTCTGTTGCTATTTGCATCCTTGCTAAGTCCAAAGATGCCATAAGTATATACGACGGGCTTGTTGTCTGGACTAATTTAAGTATGTTTGTAAGGATATTGAGATTTACCCTTTCTCCTCTTGCATGAAGCATGGATGCCTGTGTCATTCCGCCTATTATCTTATGTGTGCTCTGGACGCACATGTCCACCCCTGCCTCTAATGCTGATATGGGCAGGTCTTTATGAAATTTCAGGTGCGGGCCGTGCGCCTCATCAATAAGAACAGCTAATCCTTTTTCATGCGCATAGGAGATTATTTTTTTTAAGTCAACACATACACCGTAATAATTAGGGCTTGTTAAAAACAGGACCTTTGCCCCAGGGTTATTTTCTATGGTTGCTTTTATATCCTCAAAGGTGGTATTTAAGGTGAGCTTTAACTGGGTATCTACCTTTGGTTTTACAAATATTGGTTCTGCGCCAATTAGTATCAGGCCTGCTATGACAGATTTATGCGCGTTTCTTGAGACTATTACCTTTGTATTCGGGTCACAGGCAGTCAGAATCATTGCATGGTTTCCGACTGATGTGCCGTTTACAAGAAAGTATGAACGTTCTGCGCCATAAGCCTTTGCAGCAAGCGCCTGCGCCTCTTTTATAACGCCTTTTGGTTTTTGAAGGGAGTCTACTTCATCAAGGGTTGTAAGGTCAATGGAGAATATCTTATTGCCTACAAACTTCCTGAAACGTGTTGATATGCCTTTTCCGCTTTTGTGCCCTGGTGTATGAAAAGAGATCTTCTTGCTTTCCGCTAACTGCACCATTGCATCAAAAAGCGGCGTTCTTAATTGTTCGTCATTATTCATCTGGTCTTAGTGATAGGTAAATATCGGGGCATTATCTTCAATAATCTTGTCATATTCCTGCATACTCTTTCTTATATGTTTGGCCAGATGAAAACTTGAAATGTGTGTCTCCCCGTCATAATATTTCAATGTTCCCTTTATCCTCTTTTTGATGGCATTATCAATTTCTTCAATTGTAAATTTCATCGGGTCATTTCTCTTTGATGCTGTAATAAATCCCCACGGCAGGCCGAAGGATGGTATATAAGCCTCATGTACGCATACAATCGGAAAGGCTGTTTTTATTGTCTGATAAACAGATGATAAACAGAGGAGGCTGTGCATTGCTGTTGTGCCTGCCTGCAAAGAGATTGTTCCTTCCGGGCTGAGCCTCTTATTCACAATTCCGTAGAATTCCTTTGTATAGAGCAGGTATGCAGGTCCTTCTTCAACAGGCTCTGATATGTCTATTATTATTACATCGTATATTTCGTCTGTTTCCTCAAGATATTTCCTTGCATCAAGGTATCTTAATTCTACCCTTTTATCATCAAAAGAGCCCTGATGCCATTCAGGGAGGTGTTTTTTGCATGCCTCTACAACCTCCTGATCTATGTCCACCATTAATACATGTTCAACTGATTTGTGCCTTAAAACCTCCCTGAGCGTTGCCCCTTCGCCGCCCCCGACTATAAATACCTTTTTTGGGTTAGGGTGTGTTAACAGGGCAGGATGAACAAGGATTTCATGATAGATAAACTCGTCCTTTTCTGTGGACTGCATCTTACCGTCTAATACAAGGCAGCGGCCGTAACTTCCTGTTTGCATGATTTCCATCTGCTGGTATTTTGTCTGCTTTGTATAGAGGATGTCTTTTATGCCGTGTATATGGCCTTCATCAGGACTCAGATAATCGTTAAACCATTTGAAGCTCTTTGGCTCCATAGCCTATTTCATCCTCCTCAACAACCTTGTGCGGTAGTTTTTGACTTCCTAATGAGATTGTGCCCCTCTTCATCTCAACCAGAGATGAATTTTTTGCCTGGAATCTTTCAATTAGATAATCTGCGGCCTTTTCAGGCTTTAACAGGTCGCCGCAGGTGAATATATCCACTGCTGCATATCCATATTCAGGCCATGTATGTATAGATAGATGTGATTCTGCTATTATTACCATTCCGCTGATGCCGAATGGGCTGAATTCATGAAACGATGTTTCTATTATTGTTGCCTTTGCCTTTTTTGCTGCTGTGATTAATGCGTCCTGAACCTCTTTTATATCGTTCAGGATTTTGGAGTTGCAATCCTTTAACTCCACTAATAAGTGAGTACCTAAAGCGTGCACTCTTTTCCCCCTTTCATTCTTTCTGGGCTGCACCCATATTTAGTTGTGAAATTTTGTTTTACCCTTTTAAAGACTCTTTCTTTTAAAGGGTCTAAACTTTTCACCTCCTCATGGTTAATAGTTTTCCCATAAGAACTATGGGCGCCCTTTCTGCCTGTTTCCCTGCCTGTCGCCAGACAGGAGACAGATTAAGATGATGAAGTTTTTCTTAATCCAGTTATAAATTTATCTCTAATAGGGCTAACTTCATCTCTTAAAGCGAAATATATCAAATAATTTTAAATTGTCAAGAGGAAAAATCAATATCTTGTATATTTTTTTTGTCCATACAAGGCATTGCTGCAACGATATTAAGGGGGTAATTTCTTGTAAAGCAGTATTCAGAGCCAATTTACAAGAATATGCTGTTCAAATTAGCCCCAAATTAATATTTTTCAAAAAAAATTTTTTTTTATTTAAATTAAAAAAAAAAGAAATAAAATATTACGAAGATATAAATAAATCTTAGCGGGGGAAAGATGGCTAAAAATAGTTTTGTTGAGATAGATTCTGTTTTAG
>JAHFEP010000165.1 GCA_023248415.1 Nitrospirota bacterium | reverse complement strand
AATGGATTTCAAATGGACTACTGATGATATAGGCCCTGAAAAGGTTGTTCACATCTATGAACCAAAATCAAATCTAAAGGCCATTGTTGTAATAGACAATACGTCGCTTGGCCCTGCAATCGGCGGCGTGCGCATGGCAGCGGATGTAACTGCAGAAGAGGTCTTCAGGCTTGCAAGGGCAATGACATTTAAAAACTCTGCAGCAGGCATACCTCATGGCGGAGGGAAATCAGGGATTATTGCTGACCCAAAAACAGAAAACAAAGAGACCGTTATCAGACTCTTTGCACAGGCAATAAAAGAGCTAATTATGTATATCCCTGGCCCTGATATGGGAACAAATGAAGAGTCCATGGCAATTATATACAACGAAATTAAAAGGTCAGTCGGCAGGCCAGAGGAAATCGGCGGCATACCGCTTGACGAGCTTGGCGCAACTGCCTATGGCGTTGCTGCTGCAGCAGATGTTGCAAAGGATTTTATTAAGCTGAATCTTAACGGCGCACGGCTTGTTGTAGAGGGATTTGGAAGCGTTGGAAAACATTCTGCGCGATACCTTTCTGAAAGGGGTGTAAAGCTGATTGCTGCCAATGATACACATGGAATGATCTACAACAAAAGCGGCCTTAATATAGATGAGCTTATTAAGCTGAAAAATGCCGGTAAGAGTGTGGTTGATTATAAAAAGGGCGAGAAGCTTCCTGTTGACGATATATTTAAAATAGAGTGCGATATACTTGTGCCTGCTGCAAGGCCTGATGTTATTAATGAAAAGAATGTAAATGCTGTAAAGACGAAGCTCATTGTACAAGGCGCAAACATACCAATTACAATTGGCGCTGAAAAGATTTTACATGATAAAGGGATTTTGTCTATCCCTGATTTTATTGCAAATGCCGGCGGTGTTATTTTTACATCCGTTGAATACAGAAATGGCACAGAAAAGGAGGCCTTTGAGGCAGTTAAAACAAAGATAAGCAAGAATACAAAACTTATCTTGGAGAGGGTATATAAGGAGAAAATCTATCCGCGTGATGCAGCAGAGTCCCTTGCAAAAGAGCGTCTGTTTAAGGCAATGAGATATAGGAGGAGCAGGTAGAAATAAAAATGAAAATAATAAAATGAAAAATGCAAAATTATTCTTACTTCTACATTTTTCAATTTGCACTTTGCATTTTGCATTGAAAAGTAAAAATGGGGGTAGCAATGACTGAGAAATATGGCCTGCTTATAAATGGAGAGTGGAAAAGAACAGAAAAAGATTTTGATGTCCGTGCACCCTTTGATGCCAACCTGCTTGCTCATGTCTCGGAGGCGTCTAAAGATGATGTTAAAGATGCTGTAACAAGCGCAGAGAATGCCTTTAAGAAGATTAAGCTAACGCCTTCTGAAAGATACGAGATTCTGAAAAAGGCTTCCGAGTTGATATCAGAGAAAAAAGAGGAATTTGCAAAAACGCTCTCTCTTGAAGCAGGAAAGCCAATAAGGGATGCAAGGCTTGAGGTCATGCGGTCTGCCTCAACACTCCTTAATTCAGCAGAGGAGGCAAAGAGGATTCATGGCGAGGAGATACCTGTTGCAGCAGCAAAGGGCTCTGAAAACCGCATCTCTTTTACCATCCGTGAGCCAATTGGCATTGTCTGTGCCATCTCACCTTTTAATTTCCCAATGAACCTTGTCTGCCACAAAATCGGTCCTGCCATTGCTGCTGGAAACAGTGTTGTATTAAAGCCCGCAAGCTCTACACCACTCTCTGCAATCAATCTTGCAAAGGCGCTTATTGAGGCGGGCCTGCCAAAGGGGTTTTTGAACATTGTATTCGGCTCTGGAAGCACAGTTGGCGAATGGCTGCTGTCTGACCAGAGGATTGGACTTTACACATTTACAGGAAGTCCAAAGGTCGGCAAAAGGATTAAAGAGGCGTCAGGCTTAAGAAGGGTTATACTTGAACTCGGCTCAAATTCTGCGACCATTGTTCATAGTGATGCGGATATAAAAAAATCTGCCTCTGCGTGCGCAAGAGCAGGATTTGCTTATGCAGGCCAGATATGCATATCCTTGCAAAGGCTCCTTGTTCATAAAGACATAATGGATAAATTCCTCTCTGAGCTTATCCCTCTTGTAAAAAATCTTAAGGTCGGCGACCCATTGGATGAAACAACTGATGTGGGGCCATTAATAAATGAAAACGCTGCAATTAAGGCAGAGGAGTGGATTAATGAGGCTGTAAAGAGAGGTGCTAAGCTGCTTACCGGCGGAAAAAGAAAAGGCCCTGTTGTGACGCCTGCTGTATTAACAGATGTGGAAAGGACAATGCGCATTGTATGCTTTGAGGCGTTTGCGCCTGTTGTATCTGTGATTTCATATAATACAATTGATGAGGCAATTGATATTGTAAATGATTCTGAATACGGACTTCAGGCAGGAGTATTTACAAAGGATATAAACATTGCCTTTAAGGCAATCAAAGGCATAAAGGTCGGCGGGATTATGATTAATGACACATCCCTTTATCGCGCAGACATGATGCCCTACGGCGGCGTTAAAAACAGCGGCATCGGCAGAGAGGGCCCAAGATATGCCATTGAGGAAATGACGGACTTGAAAACAGTGGTGATTAATTTGTAACCCCTATCTTCCCCCCCCCTTAGTAAAGGGGGGCACAGGGGGATTAAATAATATGGATAAAAAATATAACATAAAAGATTTGCAGGCCTTCTTCAATCCCAAGTCTGTTGCCATTGTCGGCGCATCAGGAAATGAGAAGAAGCCTTCTGGCGTTATTCTAAAAAACCTGCCTGCCTTTGGGTACAAGGGAAAGCTCTATCCTGTAAATCCAAAATATGAAAACCTCTCTGGTTATAAATGTTATCCTTCTGTTTTGGACATCCCTGACATGGTTGACCTTTCTATTATTATAATCCCAGCGCCTTTTGTCACAAAGGTCTTATCCGACCACGTTGAGAAGGGAATAAAAAATGTAATCATCTCAAGCAGCGGTTTTGCTGAAACAGGGGAGAATGGAAAGAGGCTTGAGGAGGAGATAAAAGATATTGCAAAAAGAACAGGCATAAGGATACTCGGCCCCAACTGCCTTGGTGTTATTGACAACCATACACAGTTCAATACTTTTTTCCTTCCGCTTGAAAAGATTGCAAAAACAAAACCCGGGAATCTCTCCCTTCTTTCGCAAAGCGGCTCGTTTGTAGGTTTTTTCTGGGACATTGCGCCTATTGAGGATGTTGGCGTGGCAAAAATCGTGAATTACGGCAACCGCGCAGATGTAGGCGAGATAGAACTTTTAAGGTACTTAGCAGATGATGAGAAGACAAAGGTTGTTGCCATGTATATGGAGTCTGTTCAGGATGGCAGGGAGTTTATTGAATCTGGGAGATTCTGCAGCCAGAAAAAGCCTGTTGTGGCAATCAAGGCTGGGAAGTTTGATAAGGGTATTGCTGCTGTTAAATCGCATACAGGCGCATTGGCAGGAAGGTATGAGGTTTATAAGGCAGCATTTAAAAAGGCCGGTGTTATTGAGGCATTTAATTTTTTAGAGATGTATGATTATTCCAAGGGCCTTGCCATGCAGCCTTTTGCAAAGGGCAATAAACTTTTGATTGTAACATGCGCAGGAGGCATTGGCGTTGTAATGGCAGATCTGGCTCCGAGGGAAGGGATTGAGCTTCCTCCATTTCCAGAGGATTTAAAAGATAGATTAAAAAAGATGCTTCCCCCATATTACAGCATAAATAATCCCCTTGATTTGACAGGAAGCACCACAGACAAGGAATATGAGATGGTTCTAAAAGAATGTTTGATTAATAACCCGTTCTTTGATGCAGTAGTTGTTGTAGCACACCTTGCTGTGCCGGGATTAACAAAAGGTATCTTTGATATAATTGCTGAAAAGGCAAAGAAGAGCGGAAGGCCTGTTGTTGTCTGCACAACTGCCGGCGAGGAGACAATAGCTGTAAAACGAGAGGTGGAAGAAAAAGGCATCCCTGTATATTTCACGCCTGAAAGGGCAATAAGGGTGATTAGCGCATTGATGAAGCGGGGAAGGTCTGTTAATTCACTGAATACAAACAGAGCGCCTTCTTATGTCATTAAAAATGAATTTATTGAAAAGGCAAGGTCTGTCATAGACGATGCAGTTCCAAACAGGGACAGGCCCCTTCTTGAAGATGAGGCAAAGGCTCTTTTAAAGACAATTGGCATTGCTGTGCCTGAGCATTTTGTTGCACAGGAGAAAGAGGATGCCTTTCATGCAGCAAATACAATAGGCTGGCCAGTAGCAATGAAGATTGTATCGCCTGATATTTTGCACAAGAGCGATGTCGGCGGCGTGAAGCTGAATATCAAAAACAAAGAAGAACTTTACAAAGCCTTTGATGCAATGATGGAGGATGTTGCAAAAAAGGCGAATGGCGCAATGATTAAGGGTGTACTGATTGAAGAGACGGCTAAAAAAGGCACAGAGATTATTATTGGCGGCATAAGAGATGCACAGTTCGGACCTTCAGTGATGTTCGGACTTGGCGGAATATTTGTTGAGCTTTTAAAGGATGTATCCTTTGGCATTGCGCCAGTAAATAAGGATGAGGCAATGGAGATGATAAAACAGATAAAGGGTTATCCGCTTTTAACAGGCTTCAGGGGGAGCCAGCCTGCTGATATTGACGCTATTGCAAAGGCAATAATAACTATTTCAGAACTTTTAAATGGGGTTAATGATATATCTGAGATAGACCTTAATCCTGTAATTGTATATCCTCAGGGGCTTGTTGTGGTAGATGCAAAGATTCTGCTTGCCACAAATACCCCTCCATTGCATTAAGAAGCGCTGGCAACGTTGATGTATCTAATGCAGAAATGGCAACCCCTTTATATCTTTTTGCCACAGCCTTTGCAAATTTGGGCTCTATCCTGTCCTTCTTGTTGAATACCATAAGTTGAGGAATCTTATCCAGTTCAAGACTCATTAATATTTTGTTTACATCCTCTATCTGCTGTTCAAACCGTGGATTGCTTATATCAACAATATGCAGAAGCAGGTCAGCATCCCTCAACTCATCCAATGTCGGAAGAAAGGCAGTGAGTAAATCCTTTGGCAGGTCTTTTATAAAACCTACTGTGTCTGTGATTATTACCTCCCTCTCCCTCGGAAACCTGAGCCTCCTTGTTGATGTATCAAGTGTTGCAAATAGGAGGTCCTGCGTCATTACATCACTGTTAGTAAGCGCATTCAATAAAGTGGACTTCCCTGCATTTGTGTATCCAACAATAGAGACAATCGGTATCTTTGCCTCCCTGCGTCTGCTCCGCCTCTGGCTCCTTCCCTTGTTTAAAGATTCAAGCTCTCTTTCAAGATTATAAATCCTGTCTTTTACACGGCGCCTGTCTACCTCAAGCCTTGTCTCGCCAGGGCCCCTTCCGCCGATTCCGCCAGTTAATCTTGATAAAGCAGTAGACCTTTCTGACAACTTTGGCAAAAGATATTTAAGCTGTGCAAGCTCAACCTGAACCTTGCCTTCCCTGCTGTGCGCCCTTCTTGCAAAGATATCCAAGATAAGCTGAGTCCTGTCTATTACCTTTAATTCTGTTATCTCACCGAGCGCCTTTACCTGTGCAGGTGAAAGGTTTTGGTCAAAGATTATTATATCAGCGCCAAGCTGTAAAGATGTTATGATAAGCTCCTTTATCTTGCCTGTTCCGAGAAGGTATTTTGGATTTATCTGATGCGGCCTCTGGACAATGGTATCAAGCACAATTAGCTCGTCTGAACGCGCAAGCTCCTTTAATTCTTCAAGGGACTCCTCCTGCTCTGCCTTGCTCTTTATTGAGGCGCTTACAAGTATTGCCCTCTCTCTTTTATCCCGGACATCATAGCCAATGGCCTTTTTAGATAGTTCATCCTCCAATGAATAAACAAATTCCTGAAAATCTAAATTGTATCTGTGAAACGATAGAGGCTCATCTGCCTGATAAACCTTTTTATCTGGATTTGGCGGCAGAAGATGCGCTGAATAGATGTTACCGGGAAGGCCATTCTCTAAGACACCAATAGCAGCAATCATATCAAGCCGCAGCATGGCAAGGTCTGTCAAGTCGTCCTGTGAGAGAGGTTCATCCTTAAGATGTGTATGAATTAAACGGACGCCGCGAAGCCTCTTTCTGCCGAGACGAAAGTCAGATAAATCAGGCAGTAAAAGTTCTTTCTCAGAGCCTACGATTACATACTGGATATTCCCTTTTCTGTCAACGAGTATGCCAATCTGCCTGCCTGTCTCAGAAGATAATTCAGTCAGATACCTTGCAAGCTCAGGTGTGATTACCCTTTCAGGCGGTATCCTTCTTCTATATATATGCTGAATCCTTTGCTCAAGACCCGCCTTGAGCCCGTTTGTATTTCCAAAAAGTGGTCTGATAACATTATCTCCTTTTTAATCATTATATTAAAAACAGCCTCTTGAAACAAGGGATAGTTT
>JAHFEP010000164.1 GCA_023248415.1 Nitrospirota bacterium | reverse complement strand
CTGGCATTCTGGCTGACAAGTGAAAGTGAATTTGTTAAATTCTTTAGGTCATGCATTATAAAAGACGACATCCTGCCAAAGGCCTCAACCTCCTTTGCTGAAATCAGGTCATTGGCAAGTCTTATATTCTTTATCTGCACTGCAGCCTGTGTTGATAGAGCCTTTAAAAGCTGAAAATCGTCCTGCTCGTATGATTCTCCAGCAATATCCTTCCCCTGAAGTATAAAACCAATAACCTCATCATCAGCAATCAAAGGGCTGCATAAAACTGCCCCTGTCTTTGATAGAAGAAAATCAATATCTTTGTTGCTGCCTTCTAACGAATTAATTTTATTCTCAGGGTTATTTATCAGGAAGGGCTCTTTGCTGCTTCTTATAAGCCTTATCAATGGATGCGACTGATTTATCCTTTTGCACTCCTCTGCAAGTCCTTCATTAAATGAAATATAATTCTGGGATAACGGGTCATAACGCCATAAATAAATCTGACTCGGCTCCATTGTCTCTGAAACCATCTCTGTAAATATCTTAATCACCTCATCCACAGAGCCTTTTGTGCTTATCCTCTCTATGCTCTCTATCCACCTGTCTCTAAACTCATACTTATGGCTGTAAAAATGCCTGTTAATGAACAACTGTATCCTTCTTCTTAGCGAGGCGCTGAAAAGAATTGCAGCTAAAAAAAGTATAGATGCGAATATAAAAAGGGATGTAATAAAATAGTCTAATGGAACATTAAAATATCTTATCCCTTGAGCGATTATGCCTATAAGAAAGAGGTAAGCTCCGACTATTAAAATGGTCAATGAATTATAGATTACATATCTGGATATAAAGATATCAACATCCATCTGCCTGTGCCTTACAATAAAGACAGCCATTACGGAGACAGATAATAGAATTACTGATGAGATAAGAGGGATAAATTCTATGTTGAGCTCTGAGAAAAGCAGCGCCTGGCTTGAAAGGTAAATAAAAAATGCGAGTATGGCACCAACGCCAAGGATCACATATTTTATCTGCCATCTCTTTGAGCCTGTAGAAGAGCGAAGGGTATTTTCAAGATGGATTAAACTAACCATAATGCCCAATATAATGTAAACAAAAAAGTAACGGCCTCCGGCAGAGTCTACAATGAATAAAGGATTATCAGGCATTGAAGACATGATTGGGCCATAGTAGATAACCCAGAGGATGAAGAAGCCTGAGGCAATGCCCATGGTTATAGCAACTGGAAGCCATTTTAACAGCATCGCCTTATAATTAGCCCTTGCAAAGGTGGTTGAAAACAAAACCCAGCTTACAGGCAACAATGCCTGTCCTATTAAATTTATCTGTATGCCAAGGCGGCTAAATGAAAGAAGCAATATTGCATTTCCTGCCTCTATAACTGCAAGGCTCAGCATGCCAAAGGCAAAACCAATATTGGCATAATGCCGTGGATTGCGGGTGAGAGTAAAAAGGCCAAGGCCGATACACAATACAGCGCTTGATATAGGCAAAATTGCAAAATAATTATTCACTATCCCTCCAATGGTAATCAAATTATATCATAATTACATAAGAAACTGTTTTACTTTTAGATGAAAAGCAAGTAATATACCAAAATTAAACATGAAGCCAAACTTTTCTAATCAGATTAAAAAGGCATCCTTCTATATTGCCTTTGCCTTTCTCATCGCCATTCTGCCATTATCATTATTCCTAAATATAGAAGGCTTTCCCGGGCATAAGGGACTTAAGGCTTTATTGATGAACAGATTAGTTAAGGCTGCGCCTCTGCCAGACAATTTCCATGATTTATACCCACAATCAGAGAGCGTTATTTATGTTTTAGGTGGAAATGAGAATGCCCTAAGATACAGATTTAAGACTGCTGTCAGTCTTTACCATCAGGGCGCTGCAAAAAAGATATTTATACTAAGCAAACCGGGTATTACAGGATATGATCGTTCGCTTAAAAGGAATCTGACAAATAACGAATGGGCAATTAAGGAGCTTTTTAATCTTGGTGTGAAAAAGGAGGATATTGAACCAGTATCTATTAAAGAAGGTTTTTTCGGGACACTAAGCGAAGCAAAAGACATCCCAAAAATTGCATCTCAAAGTAGTTATAGCAGTTTGGTATTGGTGTCATCTTCCTATCATACCATGAGGGTATGGGTAAGCTTTTCCAAATTTTCTGAAGATAAAGAAATAAACCTCTTTGTTTATGGGGCAGAAAACCGGGCAACTTTAATCAGCCTTTTATTTGAATATGGCAAGCTCATAATCTATAAAGAGCTCTTACTGTAATAGTGAAATATAATCCTCTATCTGTTTTACATAATCAGCATATTCCTCCTCTGCCATCTTGACAGCATCAAGAACCATTGAGTGTTCAAGCAAATCATATTCGTGCACAAGCCTGTTCCTTAAACCTGCTGAGGGCGCAAGCTTCTCTGCAAGGTCTGCTGAAATTATTTTTAGCTCCCCTGCCTTTATAAAACTTTCATAATAATCATCAGGGGCTGCATGGCCTGTCTGCACAATAATATGGGTATTAATATCAATTGCTGCTTCAATCAATTCCTGTAAAAGCCTCTCTGTGGCCTTTCTTTTATATATATCTTTAATATATTCATCTCTTGCCATATCTTTTATAGGCTCAAGCGCTTTAAGATTTTCCATTATAACGGCAAGTTTTCTTCTTAGAATTTCCTTTTCAATTGGGCTCATTACATTCCCCTTGCATGAAGAAAATGTTTAATTGCTTTTGTCTGCGCAATACGCATCTTTTTTGTATCAATATATCTCCTGAATGCAAGTGAATAGAACTCATTAAATATCCCCTGTTCCTTTTCATAGACAAGAGCGCCATTTTTTACTATTGAAAATTTTAAAAGCGGGCTTGCATGTCTCAGATCAACAACATCAACATTATCCGCATGCAAAAGCCTGATAACTTTGTTGGTAAGCAATAGAATATCAACAGGTTTATCAAAGAGAAATGCAAGGTCTATATCGCTTCGTTTATGCATTCTTCCTGTGACAGCAGAGCCAAAAAGCAAAACAAGCTGCAAACCTTCTTCTTTTAAAAGAGGCTCCAGCCTGTTTTTAATATCCTCAATTGAGATTTCGCCTTCTAACCTTGCCATAGCTGTATCTTCTCAAAATTTGGCTGCAATTGCAATGAATTTAATTTTTGATATGTTAAATTAAAGTAGCTGAAACAAGCCACAAAAACAAATAAAAAAAGATTGGTTAGAAAAGTTTCTGAAACTAATAGATTATGTCTCAAAACAGGCAAGCCCCCTGTTATTATCAAATAAACAGGAGGCTTGTAAAAAACACACCATATTTTGTTTTAACCTAAAATCATCTTCCTCTTAATCTGTATTCTTCTTCTTATGGCAACCCCAAATAGTGTTAGCATCAGCATTATTGCAAATGTCAAGGCTTCGCCTTTTGCCCTTGGCCCTTTGCCATCATCATCCTTTATATAACCGCAGCCGCTGCCGCCAGAGGCAGAGGAATCGCCGCCTGATGATGGAGGTGGTGTATTGCCACCGCCGCCATCATTGTCTAAGATGGTCAATACTGCTGTGCTTTGGGAGCCAAGTATTGCGCCATTCGTTGGATTTGAAAGGGTGAGGTTTATTGTCTCATTGCTTTCAACAACAGTGTCATTAATAATAGTTATTGTAAATGTCTTTGATGTAGTTTCCCCGTCTATCCAGCTAAGGGTGCCGCTTGCTGCTGTGTAGTCGCTGCCTGCTGTTGCTGTGCCATTGCTTGTGGCATAGTTTACTGATACTGCTCCAGCAGCGCTGCCTGTGCGGAGAACTCTAATAGTAGCTGTTCCTGCGCCTTCGCTTACACTATATGACGAATTCTCAAATCGTAATATGGGAGGACCATCGTTGTCTAAAATCGTCAATACTGCTGTGCTCTGGGAGCCAAGTATTGCGCCGCCTGTTGGGCTTGTAAGTGTCAGGTTTATTGTCTCGTCTGGCTCAACAAGAGTATCATTGGTAATAGCTACTGTAAATGTCTTTGATGTAGTTTCGCCGTCTATCCAGCTAAGGGTGCCGCTTGCTGTTGTATAGTCGCTGCCTGCTGTTGCAGTTCCATTGCTTGTAGCATAATTTACTGATACAGCGCCAGCAGCGCTGCCTGTCCTTGTTACTGTAATTGTAGCCGTGGGCCCGGCTTCTGAAACACTATATGTAGCAGAGCTGAATTGCAGCATTGGAACTGCAGGCCCTGCATATTCGTAGGCGCCGATATCATATCCAGTACCCATTGGCCTTGTATTACCATCAAAATCAGTAAGCACAGGAGAACCTATATTAGCTCCTGCATCTATGGCAGGGCTTCCTGATTGCAGGTGGAAATCACTGCCGGCAGTGCTTACAAATAATGGATTTGATGTTATTGGCGCAGTGTCCCATGAGGGAGGATTGGCGGGATTGCCATCTCCTCCATTATACCAAAGATTGTTGGTGGATGTCGTTGGATTGGTTGCCCCATTTGTAATCCATGGCCAGTTTTTTGTGTCAACGAAAACATTGTTCTTCAAATCTAAACTCCCAAACCATGGATTTATGTGTAAAAACCCAGCAGAGTAATTGCTTCCAATATCCCGAACTGTTTCGCCAACACCATAAATCGTGTTGTTATACACCTTCATCGTGTACTGAGCAGCAGACTGGCTCGTACCTATAGTACCCGTGCCAAAGGCCATACCAACCGACCACAAACCACCATTACTCAGAAAATAAGGACCTCGGCCACCGTCAATCACAAGATTGTTAAAGATCTCAAAAACAGTGGTAACAGGCCCATAGCCAGGGGCGCAACTTGGATTAACTCCAATACTAATCCCTCGCTGACTGACAACAACATTGTCGTGAATTTTTACCGTACCACTCCAGCCGCCGCACACACCTTCGTCGTATATATGAATGCCGTGGTCAGCCATGTTGTTATACAGATAGTTCCATCCTATCTCGAAAGGCGCCTTGACCACTCCTGTACGGTTTGAAAAGTATGTGGTGTGTTGCTGTGAAGATTGTGTGGGGCTCTGGCTGCAGTAGTCATGAATGTAATTGCCGAGAAAGGTAACCCCATCTGGTGTCGCCGCATTCGGGTCACTAGCTCCCCCAGCTCCGGCAACCAAACCCGACATAATACCTGAGCAAGGAGACGTAGGGTGATCAGTAATCTCCAAACCGATTACTCTGCCCTTGGGAGAAAACGTATAGGCATTACTTGGAGCTTCCAGCTTGATTTTGGAAAGATGCCAGTACTGACGAGTACCCCATGGATACTCCGGCCCAGCAGCGCCACTGAGGTCAGTAGACGACACTGATGCCCCTGGATAGGCCGCTATTGCGTAAGGATTGTCCGATGTTCCCGATGTGCCAGAAAACAGTATCCCGTATTGGGATGTCACGGTTACGCCATCAGTTACGTATAAAATGCTCCCAGGAGTTACACCCGAAAGAGTTCTTGAATAATAATTGATGTTTCTCCATGGGTTGTTCCAGTCCCCATTGCTCCCAGACCCATTTCCCGTGTCTGTGCCTGAAACCTTGACAAAATAGATTTTTCCCGTCCTGACTGTAAAAGGCAGTGTATTTGATGTAACCCCATTCACAACGACTTTGATTGTGTTCGCTCCATCTATAGCTGCTGCTGGAACAGAAAATGCTATTGTCTGCATTTTGTGATAAGTATATAAATCCGCCGGATGTCCCTTGTGCTGTGTAGCATTAGTCCACTCATATACATAAGCAGCCTCAACATCACCCACATAGACCTTGGATGTCCCCTGAGTGCTGCCAATGTTGACACCCCAGATAGTAACTACTGCACCAGAGCCAAGACCATCGCCTAAACCAGTCTTTGGTCCGCTGGTAAGGTCAGAAAAATATAATACTGGCGCTGCATGTGATACAACAGGGAACAACAACAAAACACAGGTAACAGAACACAGATAAAAGAATTTCTTAAACATGGTCTTGCCTTTCATATAAACTACCTCCATATTTCTTATTATTAGTAATTTTCTTCCTATTTTTATTCTAAAATAACAAAACCCCATCTCCTAAAAAAGGGCAATGGGGTTCAAAAACTACCCTCATGGCAGCCAGACAATCCTGAAAAACAGTGGATAGTGAACAGTGAATAGCTGTTAGTGAAGAAATGATTTCACTTTTAACTATTCACTAACGACTATTCACTAATCACTGCTTCTTTGGACTCTTGGCTTTGCGTCCCCTGATTGCTCAGGGTTTGCCCTTTTCATGAGCAATATTTAGTTTTTTAATACAGGGTTCATGGGGTCAAGGATTCAAGGGTCGCTTGAATCCTCATACCCTTCTAAAAACAAAAGCCGCCAAAAGGATTGTTTCCTGATTTTATTCAGGAACAAGCTTCTGGCGGCTCGACTAGCATAAAAACAGTGAATAGTGAACAGGGTATAGTGAATAGTTAATAACAACT
>JAHFEP010000033.1:7998-18657 GCA_023248415.1 Nitrospirota bacterium | reverse complement strand
GCAGGTTTCCTTGTCGGAGAGATTATAGATGTTCTTTCAACAGGAAGCAATGATGTCTTTGTAATAAAGGGCAGAAAAAAAGAGCTTCTTATTCCAGCGACCTTAGAGGTTGTTAAGGATGTTGATGTTAAAAATAAACGGATGACCATTCACATTATAAAAGGGCTGATAGGAGATGATGAGATGTGACATCCTTACCTTATTTCCTAAAATGGTCTCTTCAGTATTAGAAGAGAGCATACTTAAAAGGGCGCAGGAAAAGGGTCTCTTAGATGTGCGGATAATTAATATCCGCGACTATACAACAGATAAACACAAGATGGTTGACGACTATCCCTATGGCGGCGGCGCAGGGATGGTTATGAAGATAGAGCCGATATTCAATGCAGTTGACGCAATAAAAAGCGATTATCCTGAATTAAGGATAATAATAGCCTCGCCGCAGGGCATTACATTTAATCATAATAAGGCTGTTGAACTAAGCAGAGAGAAAAGAAGACTCGTATTTGTATGCGGCCATTATGAAGGGATTGACGAGAGGGTAAGACTCGGCTTGGGCGCTGAGGAGATTTCTATCGGAGATTACATACTGACTGGCGGCGAGCTTCCTGCAATGGTTATAATAGATGCTGCGGCCAGATTGATTCCAGGCGTGCTTGGCGATGAAGATTCAGCAAGACACGATTCTTTTGCAGATTTCCTCCTTGATTATCCTCAATACACAAGACCTCCTGATTATAAAGGGATGAATGTTCCGGAGGTTCTTCTATCAGGAAATCATGAGGAAATAAGAAAATGGCGGAGGATGCAGGCTATTAAAAATACATACTACAAGAGGCCTGACTTATTAGAAAAGATGAAACTTACAGATGAGGATAAAAAGATTCTGAATGAGGTTAAAAAGAAGACCTAATTTATATATTGCACTGATTCATTATCCGATTTATAATAAGAATAAAAAGATAGTAACAACAGCAGTAACAAGCTTTGACATACATGATATAGCGAGATTAGCAAGGACATACGATGTATCAGGATTTTATATAGTAATGCCTATTAAGGCGCAAAAGAGGTTATGTGAAAGGATCATCAGCCACTGGACAGAGGGCTTTGGAGCAGGGTATAATCCGACAAGAAAAGAGGCCTTAAAGGTTGTATCCATAGCGCCGGATTTAAAGGGTGTAAAGGCTGATATTGCCAGGAAGCACAAAATTCAGCCGAAGATAATTACAACAGATGCAAGGAAATTTAAAGGCTCTATTGATTATGCAAAGCTGAGGAAAAGGATTCAGGAGGATGAAGCGCCATACCTGATTCTCTTTGGCACAGGATGGGGCATAGCAAAAAGGGTTATGAATTCAGCAGACTATATTTTAAAGCCGATTAGAGGAGGGGCAGAATACAATCATTTATCTGTCCGCTCTGCGGCATCAATAATTTTAGACAGACTATTAGGTGAGGAGGTTGTAAGATGAACTTGATTGAAAGAATTGAAAGGCTGAATATGAAAAAGGATGTCCCTGCCTTTAATATCGGGGATGATGTAAAGATTCATATCAAGGTTGTTGAGGGAGATAAGGAAAGGATACAGGTATTTGAAGGGATAATAATTGCAAAGGATGGCAGCATGAACAGAGAGACCTTTACTGTAAGAAAGGTTTCATACGGCGTGGGTGTTGAAAGGGTGTTTCCTCTTCATTCGCCGAAAATAGAGAAGATTGAGGTTGTAAAGAGCAACCGTGTAAAAAGGGCAAAGCTCTATTTCTTAAGAGGCAGAAGCGGCAAGGCAGCAAGATTTGTTGAAAAGGAAAAGTATTTTATTCCCGGCCAGGGTAAAGGAATCCCTGCTGCTAAAGCAGTACCAGAAGTACAAAGCACTGAACCAGCAGAAGGTGCAGCAAAGAGTTAAAGTTCTTTGTAGTTAATCAATAAAGCCCATCTCAATTAAAAAGAAGATATGAGCTTTTGTGTTTTTTGTATACTGTGCTGACTATTATAGTTTAGTGTACGCTGATAGCTAAAGAAATGATACCTCGCGTGTGGCAGATGCGATTACGAAGCAACGTTCGTTGTTGGACTGACCATCTGCAGGAAGCAGAAAAAACCCAGGTCGTTCCGGCTGGTAACCCTGTGTGATTCCCACCATTACCTCGCCATCCTTGAAAACCACGCGGATCTTGCGCCCAGGCGACGGCTTTGACGGGTCAAACTGTTTCATTTCTTTGCGTTCAGGATTTCCGGCAAAGTCCTTTACAAAGAATATGGCCTTGAGGTCAGCGACGACAACCTCCAAAGGCTTGCTGTTAGGGGCGCTCTCAAGCGGGATAAGGTGGAAGCGGTCTTTTGCCGGGAGGAAATCGTTTGTAACTCCCTTCATAATATGGCCGTCCTGATAGCGAATAACAATTCGGTTCATGGGCTGGCTCCTTAAAGGTTTTTTGATTGACACAATTCTATCAAAAGCCTAATAAATGTCAAGAGTTTTAAGTGTTATTGGAGCTACATATCATACAGGCTTGCAGATTGATGAGGTGCTGGACAATTACTCTTTTAATGCTTTAATAAAAGCCATTATCTCTTTAACAAATCTTTCAATGTCGCCAAGATTCTCTTTTAAAATGCTATATAATTCCTTTTCTTCAATTTCATGATAAAAATGGATAAGGCGGTTTCTGTACCCTGCCATTAATATCAAATTATCTGCGCATTCCTTGCTTACCACACCCTCTTCACCAAGCGCTTTTGCTATTTCTTTGTATTCAATAATGCCTTTTCTTGCTGATTTAGCAATTACATGCCTTCCAATATCAAATATTGCCTCTAACGACCGCCTTAAATAGCTTTCTGCCACTGCAGGGTTGTCATTATTTAGAAAATCATGTTCACTATAAGATGATAGTTTTTTCAATCTCGCAAGGGCATTATTGATAAAGCCGAGCCTATCTTCTATGAGTTTTATATTCAAATGTGAAATAACCATCTTCTATCGCCTCAAACATGTCCTTCTCATTAAGCTTAAATATCTCTAACTCATCAGATGCAAACATCATTATTTTTTCCTCGTATTCCTCGCGCAGAATATCGCTAATTGAATAGACACAAATACCCTTTACTGCCTCGAGCTGGATTAGGTGGTCAACTTCATGAAGAAAAAGCAAGTCTGCCTTAAAAGGAGACACCAAGTCCTGAAGTTCAAGGCTTAATGCTGCATAAGTCTTTAAGCTGTTTTCCGGAGGCATATTGAACAAAACAGCAAAATCAATATCAGCCTCCGGGTCAGTCATTACCGCCCTTTTATTCTCAATCACAAGCTCCTTTCCAATCTCTGCCTGTGAGCCAAAGAGATAGCAAAGTGCAATATTATATTTCCTGCAGATTTTATTAATCATCTTCATTTTTAGGATTATATCATAAATATTTACAAAAGAAATGAAAATTTCCATAGGTTCAAATGTCTTGATTAATATCAAAAGATGTGGTAATTATTATGCATAAATTACAAGACAGGAGGGAAAAACCTTTAAGAATATCTTATCTGCCATAATTGTGGATAATAATTCTATAACAGAAGAAGAGCTTCAGCGATTAAATGCCATTTCTGCCTTTGAAATTGAGGCGTATAATAATGGCTATAACCTCATTGCAGGCATAGATGAGGCAGGCAGGGGGCCGCTGGCAGGGCCTGTAGTTGCTGCAGCAGTTATCTTGCCAAAGGGTGCCTGCATCCCTTCAATTGATGATTCAAAAAAACTCTCAGAAAAAAAAAGAGAACAATTATACAATGTAATTACAAAAGAGGCTATTAGCATCGGTACGGGCATTGTTGATGAAAAGACAATAGATGAAATAAATATATTGCAGGCGTCTATACGGGCAATGAAGATTGCCATTGAGAAATTAAGTGTAATGCCTGATTTTATCCTTAGTGATGCTGTCTCTCTTGCTGACCTAAACATCCCTCAGAAGGCGATTATAAAAGGTGATTCTAAGAGCATCTCCATTGCAGCAGCATCTATAATTGCTAAGGTTACAAGAGACAGGCTCATGTATGAATACCACAAAAAATTTCCAACTTATAATTTTGCCTTTAACAAAGGCTACGGCACAGAAGAACATCTGAAGATGTTAAAAAAATATGGGCCATGCGAAATCCACAGAAGGAGTTTTAAGGGGGTTGTTTGATTTTAAAATATTTCAACCGTGGCTTGCCAGAAGGTTTGCGCTATAGTCTTTTACAACGTGTTATGTGAAGTTGCACCCTTGTTTCCGATACTGATTTTCCAATTAGAGCGCTTATGCTGTTGTTGATCACAGTTCACTGTCAACCTCTGTTTTCCTTTTCCCATAAGGCTTTCAAATCTCTTGCCCCATGAACAAGAGCCAGTATTACAACACGGGATTGTTCTATATTATAAATGAGACGATAATCTTTTATAAGGAGTTCACGGATTTTAGGATCACCAAGTTCCGGAACGATGCGGCCTCTTTCGGAAAACTCATTGAGAGAACGGCTCACATCAAGGATCTCATGGGTAAATGCTGCGGCGTAAAACGAAGAGTCTCTTGCTATATACTCGGCAAGGGCATCAAGGTCTTCAGTGGCTTCATAAGACCACATTACTTTCCGAGCCATTTCGCCATCCGCTTCTCAACATCTTCTTGTGTGTAAACCCTCCCCTCTGCCGCATCCTTCAGCCCACGTTCTATTTTTTGAAGGACATAGAGGTGATACTGGACATCCTCCAGTGAACAATTATCCGGTAGGCGGTTAAGAAGGTTGCTAACTTCTTGTTTCACTGTCTCCATGTGTTTTTCCTCCTCGTTATATAAATATAAACAAATTATACCACTTTTAACCGTAAATTGCACTGTTCGTTGATGCTGCGGCTTGACGAGGTGCCGTCAGGCATTTGGGCGAAAGCCGATGGCCGCTTATCGTTCTTGGTGCAAAAGAAGCCCGAAGGGTTTGCATGTAAGTCTTTTGCATCATGTTATCTTAAGGACAATTTAATCCGTAATCATTTTCATTAAATCAATGGAGGCTGCTAATACTTGTAATCCTTGAGATGACTTTCCAGTCTCAAAAATAGTTTGCCAATAATCATTGACCTGTTTGCCACCGAACACAGTTGACGATAGTTCTTTATTTATCCAGACAGGTAGATTAGCCATATTTCTTATAAATATTTTGATCTTTTCCCATAAAGGCTCTGGAAATTTATACTGGAATAATTTGCTTTCTTGAATTGGTTTGCCCTGCATGATGAAATAGTTTTTTATTATTTGTTCAATATATCGCAACCAATTATAGAGAATTTCCTCTTTGCTCATCCGAAACGCCCGTATATGATGCAGCGGCAGGTTCTCTCCTTTTTGAATCTTGCTTTCAATCTGGCTTGTGCCAATATCACTGTCAAATTTACCAATAAATATTTCTTCAGCAATTAAGTTCATTAACTCAAGAATTTGTTCTTTCTCTAATTCTCTCGGATTTTCCCCTTCTTCTAAGCGGTAATTGATGGGTGTTTCTAAAGCATCCTGAAAAATGAAGAAAGAGTAAAATGTTTTTTCTATAGTGCTGTATGATAATGGCCTGTCTTTGCCTCTCCCGCCAAAATCAATATAATCTTTTAATTTGTTTTCAGGATTATGAGTAATAAAATCTCTCACGGCATCCAAAATATATCGTTTCATTTCTCTTGACTCACCCTTGAAATACTTCAGTAAATCTTTTTCGGAAAAGCTATAATTATCAACAGATAAATTACAGTCATTTTTATACCTGTCAATCCTGTCAAGATACAAAGCACTTCCTAAGTGCCGTTGAACAGATTTATCAAATGCCACCTGCCTTAAAGTGGTTCCAGCATTTGTATTGGTCGTCAGCAAAACATCAGGGTTTGGATTAATAAAAATTCTTACCGGTAGTTGCTTCACGCCGAGCAATATTTGAGCCGATGCTTTGTGCTGCCCATCAAAGACTCTTACTTTGGTTTTCGGACTGCTAAGGTCAATCCAAGCCAAAGAAATATGCAATTGTGGCCTTTTCAAATAAAACTCTTGAATTAATTTGGAAATATTCTGTCCAATTGACCGCGGATTAATTTTGTCATCATGATAAAGATACTCAATTGGAAGATTTGTAAAAAAGTATTCAAAACCACTGAGTTCATCTACATAAACAGGCAACTCAAAAATTTGGTTATTACCAATTTCGGGAAGAGAGTATTTGATCCTCCCATTTTGTTTGTTAAATATTATCTCGTATTGTGAACCTTTTTTGACCTTCAAAATATCGTCTAAATTTGGGCCTCGGTTCTCAGAGGAAATATTATTCTTTAGTTCATCAAAATGGTGAAGTATTCTTGCTATGTTAAGGTCTGATGCTTGTTTTGATCTATTACAACTTGAATGTGTCAATGCAAAATTAATAGGGTCATCCTTTCCACCTAATTTTGTAGGGACAATGTGGTCAATATCAAGAGCATCTTTGTGCAGTATAAGGTCAATTGTGTTTTCGCAAATAAAGCAAACTTCTTTTTGAGACTGAAATAATCTATTGATCAAAGATTCTCTTTCCTTTGCTAATAATCTGTTCAAGTATAAAGACCCCATTGATTAACCTCCAATAATAAATTCAAATTTGTCTTTCAGATAAGTCGTTCATATCCGCACTTGAGTTCGGATATCCCCCCTCTGGCTGATCTATTCCTCAGGTTCATCTCCTCTTTTCGTTCCTAAATTCAGGGTGTCTGTGTAGGGTTTACAAACCTCCCTATGTTTTTTGTGCTGATATGGGTATAAACCCCGTTAGAAATTCCAGCGAGATTATGAAGTTAATATAACATTGTGGCAGAAAGCAGGCAAAGTTTAATATTTCTAACGGGGTAAATCTCAGTTGTTTTACTGCTTTCATGTCCTAATAGCTCTTATATGCCCCAATTGTATCAAACCCCAAATGCATGTCAAGGGTTTTTAGGCCTCGCTATTTTCTTTATCTTCTTTCTTTACCTTTTTGGAAACCTATAATATAATAAAAAAACTCAAAAGTTCTTTTATGTCCTTGATGAGAACGAAGGCATTAACTCATAAATTGAAAGGAGGCAGAGGTATGAATTTGAGGGCTTTGTTTTTGTGTTTTTGTTCTGCTATCTTTTTTATTGCCACAGGCTGTTCAAAGCCTGCTCAGCAGGTCTCAGAATTAAAAAGGTTCCCCATTGATAACATGAATGGTATTATTACGCAATCAGGGGTTCAGATTGATAAAGCGGTTTCAAGCGATGGCAACGGCTCTTTAAAGATTACTGCAACAGAGCCGACTGTAGTAAGGCTGTTTGAGACAGGCGATATGGACATTGAAAATGCCCGTCTGGTTTATCAGGCAAGGCTTCGCACTGAAGGCGTAGAAGGTAAAGTATATTTAGAAATGTGGTGTAATTTTACAGGCAAGGGCGAGTTCTTTTCCCGTGGTCTTCAGACACCTTTGACAGGCACAACAAACTGGACAACTGAAGAGACCCCGTTCTTTTTAAAAAAGGGTGAAAACCCTGACAATGTAAAATTAAACCTTGTTATTGATGGCAAGGGTACTGTATGGATTGATGATATCCGCCTTTTAAAAGGCCCGCTCGGTTAACAGGCAAATGCCTTTTCAATTTGCTTAATAGATTAAATAGTTAAAAACTTTGGGCTTTAAAAAGGTTTTTTAGTGTGATATAATGAAAAATGTTAGCACGAGGATTAAAGGTGAAAAAGGGGAAGAAATAGCAGCATCCTTTCTAAAAAAGGAGGGCTATAAGATTGTTGAGCAGAATTACAGAACCCCCTTTGGCGAGATAGATATAATTGCCTATGACGGCACGGTGATTGCCTTTATTGAGGTTAAGGCAAGGAAGAATCCGACCTTTGCAGTCCCTCAATTGGCAGTAAACAGAAAAAAACAGCAGCATATTGTAAAGAGCGCAATGAGCTATTTATCATCTAAAAGAATAAAGGACAAGGGTGTGCGTTTTGATGTGATTGCCATAAGCATATTTGATGATGCAAATAATATAGAGTTGTTTAAGAACGCCTTTGAACTTGACAGTATGAGGTTTGTATGACAGAGGAGATATTAAAAAAGATATACTTCTTTGAAGGCCTGACACAAAAGGAGCTGAGTGAGATAACAAATATATGCCAGAACATCTCGTATAAAAAGGGCGATATAATTTTTAAGGAAGGCTCTTTTGGCGACAAGTTTTATATCATTACTAAAGGCGCAGTCCGCATAAGCAAGGTAATACCAAATGTTGGTGAAGAGGCGCTCGCAGTGCTCAAGCCAGGAGACTATTTTGGCGAGATGGCGCTTATTGATGATTTCCCGCGCTCTGCTGATGCAATTGCAAATGAAGATGCAGTTCTGATGACCATTTCAAAATCTGATTTGGATAATCTTTTATATTTTAATAAGGAGATTGCCTACAAGCTTCTCTGGACATTTTGCAGGACATTATCTACAAGGCTAAGGGAGACCAATGAGAAGCTGGTTGGCTTTTTTGCATTAGGTAAGTTTTAAAGATGATAACAGGCCTTAATACTGATATAACACACGATGGTATAACCTATCATGTCCAGACAGAGGATGGAGGGTTAAAAAATCCCTTTATTATAACCCACTGTTTTATCAAGGGCGCAATCATTGCAACAAAGAAGACAAGCTATGCAGATATCTTAAAGGCAGATTGTTTGCCGGATGTTGTAAAGGATTTGATGAATGAGCAGCATAAGCAGATGATGAGAGAGATTGTATCAGGCGGGCTTAAAAAGAAAAAGGAAGATGAGAAATTCGGCGAGGATGTTATTTCAACAAAGAGCCTTGATGAGGTGATATTGGATTTTCTTGGCAAGGAAGAGAAGGAAAAGAAATAGGAGGAGGATTCGGTGTGGAGACAGTAAAAGAGATGGAAGGTTCAAAGACAGATATTAACGAGTTAAATGATACTGCGAGAAGAATCAGGATAAATCTATTAAAGATGCTCACCAATGCTGGTTCAGGCCACACAGGCGGCTCGCTCTCTGCAGCAGACATTGTTACAGCGCTTTATTTTGCAAAGATGAAGCACGATCCCAAAAACCCTAAGTGGGCAGACAGGGACAGATTTATATTGTCAAAGGGACATGCAGCGCCCCTTCTTTATACTGTATTAGCAGAGTGCGGATATTTTGATAAATCAGAGCTAATGACATTAAGAAGGCTCAGCAGCAGGCTTCAGGGTCATCCGGACTGCAAGGCGCTTCCGTGTGTAGAGATCTCTACTGGCTCGCTTGGTCAGGGGCTTTCCATTGCAAATGGCGTTGCCCTGTCAGGCAAGATTGATAATGCTTCATTCCGTGTCTATGTGCTTCTTGGCGACGGCGAGACTCAGGAGGGACAGGTATGGGAGGCAGCAATGACTGCTGCGCATTATAAATTAGATAATCTATGCGCAATAATAGACAGAAACAGGCTTCAAATTGACGGCGCTGTTGAAGAGGTTATGTCTATTGAGCCTGTTGTTGATAAGTGGGAGGCATTCGGGTGGAATGTTATTGAAACAGACGGCCATGACATAGCAAAGATTCTTTCAGCCCTTAATGAGGCAGAAAAGGTGAAGGCTAAGCCGACTATGATTATTGCGCATACTATAAAAGGCAAGGGTGTTTCCATTTTTGAGGGAAAGGTAGAGTATCACGGCATTGCGCCGACAAAAGAGGAATTGGAAATAGCCCTTAAGGAACTGGAGGCTTAAAGAAAATGACAGAGATGATTGCAACAAGAGATGCTTACGGCAATGCCCTGACAGAGCTTGGAGCAGCACATCAGGATGTTGTTGTTCTTGATGCGGATTTGTCAGGCTCTACAAAGACAGGAAAATTTGCAAAGAAATTTCCAGAGAGATTTTTTAATATGGGGATTTCTGAACAGGATTTGGTAGGCACTGCTGTTGGTCTTGCTATTAGCGGCAAGGTGCCGTTTGCAAGCACATTTGCAGTTTTTGAAAGCGGAAGGGCGTGGGAGCAGATAAGACAGTCTGTGTGCTATCCTTTTACAAATGTAAAGCTTGTAGCAAGCCACGGCGGCATAACAGTCGGCGAGGATGGCGCATCCCATCAGGCATTAGAGGATATTGCATTGATGAGGGTTTTGCCGAATATGACAGTTATTATCCCTGCTGATGCTGAGGAGATGCGTCAGGTGATAAATACAGTTTATGATTACCGCGGCCCGGTCTATGTAAGGTCAGGCAGAAACAAGACCCCTATTATCTATGGCAGGGATTATCAATTCAAGATTGGAAAGGCGGTTGTTCATCATATTGGCAAGGATGTTAATATAATAGCAGCAGGCATTATGGTCTATTCTTCTTTACAGGCAGCAGAGGAGCTGAAAAAAGAGGGCATTGACGCAGGCGTGATAAATATGTCTACAATAAAACCCATTGATAAAGAGGCAATACTCAAGGCAGCAGAAGCAAGCAGGGCAATTATTACAGCAGAGGAGCATTCTGTAATCGGCGGTCTTGGCGGAGCTGTAGCTGAGGTCTTAATAGAGAATTTTCCTGTACCAATGAAAAGGGTTGGCATTCAGGACAGATTCGGCACATCAGGAAAGCCGGAGGAGCTTCTTAAATATTTTGG
>JAHFEP010000033.1:0-7898 GCA_023248415.1 Nitrospirota bacterium | reverse complement strand
AAGTATTACGACAAGAATTATCCTGCACTGCGGGATATAAGCCTTGAGATAAATAAAGGCGAGTTTGTCTTTGTTATGGGGCCGAGCGGCGCAGGAAAGAGCACCTTATTAAAGCTCATTTTTTGCGCAGAGCGGGCAGATGAAGGACAGATACTGATTCAGGGCAGGAATATTGCAAGGCTCTCGGATTCAAAGATTCCATACCTGCGCCGCAATCTGGGCGTGGTTTTTCAGGATTACAAACTCCTTCAGAGCAGGACAATCTATGAGAATATTGCCTTTTCGCTTAAGGTATGCGGTGTTTCTAACAGCGAGATAAAGCGGAGGGTCTATTTTGTTTTAAAGCAGGTTGGCCTTGAACATAAGTCAGACTCTTTTCCAATAAGGCTCTCAGGCGGGGAGCAGCAGAGGGCTGCAATAGCAAGGGCAATTGTCAATGAGCCGACAATATTGATTGCAGATGAGCCCACAGGTAATCTTGACTATAATATGTCTGTGGAGATATTTGAGATTTTAAAAGATATAAATGTGAGGGGCACAACAGTAATAGTCGCAACCCACAACAGGGAGATTGTAAGCAAGATGCAGCGGAGGATTATATCCTTAGATAAAGGGAAAATCGTAAGTAACTAATAATGGTTTTATATAATATCATCCATTTTCTTGAAGAGGCCCTGAATAATATCAGGAGAAATACCTTTGTCGCTGTTATTACTGTCGGGACTATAGCCATAGCATTTCTAATCTTTGGCATCTTCCTTATTATATTTTCAAATCTGAATGACATAACTTCTACATGGAAGGAGCAGATTCAGGTAGTCTCCTATCTAAAAGACGGCCTTTCTAATGCAGAAATCATATCTATTGAAGAAAAGATAAAATCAGAGAGAGAAATAAATTCAGTTACATTCATATCAAAAGAGAAGGCTTTTGCAGAGTTCAGGAAGGATTTATCAAACCAGACAGGTCTTTTAGAAGGCCTCGGTGAGAATCCTCTTCCTGCATATTATGAGGTCAGATTAAAGAAGGCATATCAGGATTCCAGGAGTATCCTGTCCCTCGTAGACAGGCTAAAGAGGATAAAGGGGATTGAGGAAGTCCAGTACGGCCAGGAGTGGGTGGAGAATCTCTCATCATTCCTTGATTTCCTGATGGTTGCAGGCATGGTAGTCGGAGGCCTTATCAGCCTTGCAGTTATTCTTATTGTATCAAATACAGTAAAGCTCACAGTATACGCACGGAAAGATGATATTGAGATAATGAAACTCATAGGGGCAACAGACTGGTTTGTGAAGGTTCCTTTTTTAATTGAGGGCATGGTAATTGGATTTTTTGGCTCGCTCCTGTCCGTAATTTTGCTATTCGGCATCTATCAATTGATAATACATAACCTGCCTTTGAATGCAGGTCTTTTATTCGGGAGATTTTCTATAGCCTTTCTTTTTTGGCCGGATATAGTTTTGCTATTAATTGCCGGCGGCTTGCTCGGTCTTTTTGGGAGCTTTGTTTCAGTGGGAAGGTTTTTGAAGGTGTAGGGGATAGAAGTAATACCTAAATTCCGATTTAGAAAAGAGTCATTGCGAGCGAAGCGAAGCAATCTTAGCCTTGAGATTGCTTCGGGCTACCGCCCTCGCAATGACAACTTTCTTATGTCATTTACTATAAGTTGAATTTTCAGATGAAGACAATTAAAATATTTTTTATATTAATCTTTACTTTTTTTCTATTGAACATCTATTCCCCGTTGCCCCTATTTGCTGAACAGAACTTTTCAGAAAAGATTGAGAATGAGAAAAAGGAATTAGATAAACTAAAGGTTCAGATTGAGGAGCGGAGAAAGAAATCAAAAGAGGCAGCAAAAAAGGAAAGGTCTATATTATGGAATATTGAGGAGATTGATTATAAGCTGGGTATAATGAAGAAGGAGTTAAGGCTTTTAGACTGGCAGTTAAAGAAAAAGGAGGGGGATATATCTGTTATTAATGCTGAAATAAACGGCTTTAAAAAGGAGATTGATAAAAAGAGCAGGCTGCTGAAAGACAGATTAAGGGTGGTTTATAAGAACAGGACAGGCGGTTATCTTCAGGTTTTGTTTGCATCAAAGGATTATTCAACCCTTATGAGGAGATATAAATATATAAGGCTTATTGTAGACAGAGAGGCAGAGTTGATAAACAGCTATAAAGAGAGCCTGAATAAGATTAACACAAAGAAAATAGAGCTTGAAAAAGGTAAGGAGGAAATATTATACTATAAAAACAACCTGACTGATAAAGAAGAAGAGATAAGGGCAGAAAGAGAAAAAAAGATTGCCATATTAAAGGAAGTTAGGACAGAAAAGGAACTTTATGATAAACTTGTAAGAGAGCTTGAAGAATCTGCCTCTCAATTAAGCAAGATGATTGACCAGCTTAGCGCGGCGAAAGACAAAGAGCCCCTTTCTTTATCAGGCAGATTTAAGGAGGAGATGGGAAGACTGCGCTGGCCGATTAATGGCAATATTGTCGGATATTTTGGAAAGCAGAAGCACCCGAAATTTAACACCTATATTGTCCGCAAGGGGATAGACATAATGGCAAAAGAGGGTGATAAAATAAAGGCAGTATTTAGCGGAAAGGTTGTATATGCGGACTGGTTTAAGGGTTACGGCATGCTTATAATACTTGACCACAACGAGGGTTACTACACAGTATACGGGAATGCCTCAAGGCTTTTGGTTTCATCCGGAGATTATGTAACAAAGGATCATATAGTTGCCGAGGCAGGAGATACAGGGATATCAAGGGAAGGAAATCTTTATTTTGAAATCAGATATAAAGGAGAACCGCAGGATCCGATGAAATGGCTGACAAAGAGATAAGCTTGAACAATTGCGTCATTCCCGCAGCGTTTTTGAGCTATCTTTCGCTACTCCGTAGCTACAGAGTAGCGGAGGATAGGCGGGAATCCATGGTTCGACAGGCTCACCATGCATCCTGAGCTTGTCGAAGGACTGGATTCCTGCAAAATACATGCTGTCCTTCGCTATTCCATAGCTGCGGAGCAGCGAAGGATAGCAGGAATGACAAAATGGGCAGGAATAATAAAATGGTATTAGGATTTAAGTAAATAATCAGGTATAATATTAAGAAAATAAATATTTCAGAAGGAGATTTATAATGTCAAAGAATATGAAAAGGATGAGCTTTGCTGCTCTTCTAATTATCACTGCCTTAATAAGCATATTTATTGGTAGGGGATTAGAGAGCGGAAAGGTATTTGCAATAGGCGAGACCTTTGATGAGTTAAAGGTCTTTGCAGAGGTTCTATCCCTTGTTCAAAAGAATTATGTGGAGGAGACAAAGACCAAAGACCTTGTTTATGGCGCAATAAAGGGGATGCTTACAACCCTTGACCCTCACACCTCTTTTATGCCTCCTGATGTATACAAGGAGATGCAGGTGGATACAAAAGGCGAGTTCGGAGGCCTTGGCATCCAGATTGGAATCAAGGACAACCAGCTTACAGTAATAGCGCCAATAGAGGGCACGCCTGCAGATAAAGCCGGTATCAAGGCAGGCGACAAGGTTATAAAGATTGATAATACATCAACAAAGGATATGAGCCTGATTGATGCAGTAGGAAAGCTGCGTGGACAGAAAGGCACAAAAGTCACTATTACTATTGTCAGAGAAGGTGTGGCAGAGCCATTTGATGTTGTGATTGCAAGAGAGATTATTAAGATTCAGAGCATTAAACACAGGACGATAGAGGGGAATATAGGCTATATAAGGGTAACCCAGTTTCAGGAGCAGACAGGCGAAGATTTAAAAAAGGCATTAAAGAAATTGGAGGCAGACAAGGTTCAATCCATTATACTGGATTTAAGAAACAACCCGGGCGGCCTTTTATCTATGGCAGTTGAGGTCTCAGAGCAGTTTCTTGAAACCGGAAAATTGGTTGTTTTTATCAAGGACAGGCGCGGCGAAAAGGATGAGTTTATTTCAAGGAGCACGGTTCCAGTAAAAAATTATCCAATGGTTGTGTTGGTTAATGAAGGAAGCGCCAGCGCATCAGAGATTGTTGCAGGCGCTTTGCAGGACTGGGGAAAGGCCATTGTTGTCGGCACGCAGACCTTTGGCAAGGGTTCTGTCCAGACCGTGATACCTCTATCTGACGGCTCAGGGCTCAGGCTTACAACTGCAAGATACTATACACCTAAGGGCAAGTCAATACAGTCAACGGGAATTGCGCCTGATATTGTTATTAAACCGCCTGTTTCAAAGACAGCAAAGGACGGCAAAAAGGAAAAGCCGATAGTAATAAGGGAAAAGGATTTAGAGCGTCATCTTAAAAATGATACAATAAAAAAAGAAGAGCCTGAACCTCAGATAGAAGAAGAGGCAATGCCTGTTATTGGCGATGAAAAAACAGAGAAGGAAGACATTCAGCTTCAGAAGGCAATAGAGCTTTTAAAGACATGGAAGATATTTAAGGAGCTTAATCCGGAGAAGAAGGCCAGTTAACTAAAACGACTGGCCGATGCTGAGGTATACATTCTATCTTTTTTAATATAATAATAGATTGGGTTTTGTTTTCTTATAATTTTCATATGCCTTCTGCCAGCTTATTGACATTCTTTCTTCAGTTGTTCTTTCAGTGTCATAATTATGTTTATAATGCCCACAATATTTGCATAGTATTTCTAATTGATTCTTTAATATTACATCATTTACCAGTGATAACTTTTTCTGACCAACATCAAAACCAAAGATTCTATCAATGCTTGCCCCAGCGCCGCAGGGATAGTAACCGTATTTGCTGAGGCCAAGACCGCATCTTTCGGTTACCCAACATCCTCTTTTAAAATTTGCATTTTTGTATTCTTTCAAATCTAATGGCGCTATATTATAGGTGCTGAAGCTCTGCGTATTTGACTCCTTCTTTGAATTGCGGATAACGAGCCAATCCGGCAATTTAGACAATATTTCATTAACCTTGCGGCCGTAACCATTTGTTGCAATCTCAATCATACAATTATTATTAATATCTTTATATCTTTTTATTATTTTTAATAATTCAAAGAGCTGAGGGTGTAATGACGGTTCTCCTCCTATCAATGTTATTCTCTCCCATTTCCAATCTAATTCAATTGATTCCATAACAAACTTTTCTATCTGTTCAAGGGACATGTGTTCATTGCTTGGCGCTTGTCTAACTGACCTGTCACAATTAAAACAGGCAAGGGAGCAAGCAGTTGTAATTTCAATTTCTATACAGCTTTTATTAGGAATCCAGGGAACCAAGCCTCTTTTTAGCAGAAATTTTCTTATTTTCTTTTTAATCCGATCCTTTTGTTCTTTGAGCATATCTTTATCCAAAAATTAAAAAAATCCTATCAAACATTCTGATTGTTGTCAAGCACACAATTTTTTCATCTATTTCAGTTGCAATGAAAAACTTCTTGTGATAATTTTACATACACACAGCAAGCTTCTTCACTAAGCATAACAGATGAACAACTTTAATCGGGGTGAAATTAATGAAAATTTTGACGACAATAGCTAATTATGGAATAAAAAACAAAGATTATCTCAATATTCTCCTTAGAGAATATCATTCCATGCAACATGATGTGGATATTATTGTATTGTCTGATATTCCAAAAGAATTAGGCAATGGCATAGAAGTTGCTGTAGGGCTGCCTTCCAAAAATCCATGGTCGCTTCCTTTTGGCCATAAAAAGCTATTTGCCGAGAGGGCAGGTAATTACGACCTTTTTATATATACAGAGGATGATATCTTAATAACCGAAAAAAATATCAGGGCTTTTTTAGAGGTGACGCAAGTCCTGCCAAAAAACGAAATAGCCGGGTTTATGCGCTACGAGGTTGATCCTTCAAGTCAAGATAGCCCTGTCCGCTGGTTTCCTGACGTGCACGGACATTTTCACTGGGTTCCCAATTCTGTTAAATCAATAGAGGAATACACCTTTGCCAGTTTTACAAATGAACATTCCGCTTGTTATATACTTACTAAAGAGCAATTAAAAAAAGCGATCAATTCAGGTGGATTTGTAGTAGGGCCACATGAGGGCCGTTATGATTTATTATGCACTGCTGCTACAGATCCTTATACCCAATGCGGTTTTACAAAGGTTATATGCATCTCCCATCTTGATGATTTTATTGTTCATCACCTATCAAATAAACATGCAGGGAAGGTTGGGTTAAGTAGAGATGATTTTAGAAAACAGGTAGAAATGCTTATGTCAATTGGATTGGATAATAAAAATAGAAAACAACTTATTAAGACTGAAACTAAATGGAATAAAAGTTATTATGAACCGTGCAGGGATGATATCTTGTCACTTGTTCCTCCTGGTGCCCAAAATATCCTTTCTATCGGCTGTGGATGGGGTTTGACAGAAGCAAATTTGGTTGAGAAAGACATCAGGGTTGTCGGGGTTCCCCTTGATTCAGTTATAGCAGCGTGTGCAAAGGCTAAAGGTATCAAAGTCACTACCCCGGATTTTGACGAATCAATGGAATTCATGGCCAAGGAGCGATTTGATTGTATTATATTTTCAGAGATACTTCAGTCCATTTCTAATCCTGTGAAAGTATTGTCCAGATATACAAGGCTGCTTACTGCTGACGGTGTGATAATAATTAGCGCTCCTAATTTCAATTACTTTAAAAGGTGGAGGGAACTATTATCAGATAGATTTTCAAAAAGAGGTTTTGACAGGTCTGGTTTTCATTTTACAACAGAAAAGGTAATTAGAGGGTGGCTCAAAAAGGCAGGGATTAAAGATGTACATGTGGTATATGGTGTTAAGAAAAACTATCGCTGGTATGCAAAATTATCATTAGGCATGCTAAAAGAATTTCTGGCATCAAAACTCCTGTTTATAGGCAAGCCTTGACTATTCTAAAACGACTGGCCGATGCTTAGGTATACATGGACATTGCGGCTCTTTTCTGTTTCTCCAACCGGAATGGCAAAGTCTATCCTGCCTATGCCCGGATAAATGCCGAAGAGGTCAACATGAAATCTTAGGCCTGTGCCGACATCTGTCTTATAGTCCTTAAACTTAAAGGTGTTTCTATTATCTGATACCGTTCCTGCATCAGCAAAGACCGCACCCTGAGCAGCATGAACGATTATTAAAGATAAGAGATTTAAATCATGGTCGTAGATAATTGGGAAGCGGTATTCAAGTGAAAACAGGCTGATATTGTTTCCCTTGTAATCTGATTTTGTATATCCCCTCATTCCCTGAATTCCCCCAAGGAGAAACTTGGTATGCTCCGGCAGGTCGCCTTCTGACTGTCCGATAATCGCCCTGCCTGCAATAGAGTGCTTGTTTGCAATCCGTATTTCCTTTCTTAAATCCAAGAGGCCTTTAAAATAAGAATAGTCTCCATTAAGAAATTTATCAGCATACTCTATGGATGCCTTGTATGTGTCATATCTGTATGAAAGTCCGACAGCGTTTATATATTCGTCATTAGCTGCTGTTGCTGCGAATTTTTCAGACAGTTTTTCAAAGATAAGTTTTGTTGAAAGGGTATGAAGCGGCTTATCCTCTCCATCATATCCGCCAAAGTTATATCCGTATTCAAGATTTGCGCCATCCACCTCCTCCTTATGAAAAACATTAAATACAAAGAAGTGATGGTCATCGTATATCCGTGTTGTTGACGCGCCAATGTCAAACTCTAATTGATGACTCTGGAAGTCATAGCTGATTCTGAACCTGTCTAAGAGCACCTTCCATCGGTGCGGCAGACGATTGTTGAATCTATCCGGATCGCTCGTGGTCTTCTCAGGGTCAAGCTCTACATAGTCAACAGCCTTTTCTGATTCAATATCTATATTTTTCTCTTTATCTATGCCATCCCAGTGATATGTAT